>CAXBKI010000373.1:0-3799 GCA_963975955.1 uncultured Devosia sp. | reverse complement strand
CCATCCAGAAGGCGATCCGCATGGCAGCCGCCAATGGCTTTGGCAAGGTGATGGTGGGCCAGAACGGCCTGCTGTCAACGCCTGCGGCCAGCCACCTGATCCGCCACCACAAGGCCTTTGGCGGTCTGGTCCTCTCAGCCAGCCATAATCCAGGCGGTCCGGATGGCGATTTCGGCATCAAGTACAATATCGGCAATGGCGGCCCGGCACCCGAGAAGATCACCGACGCGGTCTATGAGCGCTCCAAGGTGATCGACAGCTACAAGACGATCGATGCCGCCGATGTTGCACTCGATCAGATCGGCACGCAGATGTCGGTGACAATAGCGCGCGCGCCGGGGCGGGCGGCAATGCGGCGCTGATGGAAACGCTGTTCGACTTCTCGGCCATTCGGGAACTGTTCGCCTCTGGCTTCACCATGACGTTCGACGCGATGCACGCCATCACCGGCCCCTATGCCCGCGCTATTCTGGAAGATCGCCTCGGCGCGGCCAAGGGCACGGTCAAGAATGGCACACCGCTGCCCGATTTCGGCAATGGCCATCCTGATCCCAACCTCGTCTATTGCAAGGATATGTTTGACTTGCTGATGACTGCCGAGGGCCCCGATTTCGGCGCCGCTTCGGATGGCGACGGTGATCGCAACCTGATTATCGGCAAGAACCGTTTCGTGACGCCCTCGGATTCCCTGGCGCTGCTGGCGGCCAATGCCCATCTGGCGCCGGGTTACAAAGGCGGCATTGCCGGCATCGCCCGTTCGATGCCGACCAGCGCCGCAGCCGACCGGGTTGCCGAAAAGCTCGGCGTGGAAATGCACGAGACTCCCACAGGCTGGAAGTTCTTCGGCAATTTGCTGGACGCGAACCGCGTGACGATCTGCGGCGAAGAAAGTGCGGGCACGGGATCAAACCATGTGCGCGAAAAGGATGGCCTCTGGGCGGTGCTGTTGTGGCTCAATATTGTTGCCGCGCGCAAACAGAGCGTGGACGAGATCGTCCGGGAACACTGGGCTACCTATGGGCGCAATTACTACACACGGCACGACTATGAAGAGGTCGATGCCGCGATCGCCAGCGCGCTGGTGAACGATCTGCGCGCCCAGTTGCCCGGCCTGGTTGGCCGGAATTTCGGCGAGGACCTGCAGGTCGCCTATGCCGATGACTTCAATTATCTCGATCCCGTTGATGGCTCGACCAGCGCCAGGCAAGGCATCCGTATCGGCTTTACCGACGGTTCACGCATAGTGCTGAGGCTGTCGGGAACCGGAACGGTGGGGGCCACGTTGCGGCTTTATCTTGAGCGCTACGAGGCGGCGGATGGACGACACGATCTGGACACCCAGCTTGCTCTCGAGCCACTCATCGCTCTCTCTGAACAGATCGCCGGGGTCAAGCAGCGTACCGGACGCCAAGAACCAAGCGTTATCACCTAATATCGGAAACCCCATGAAACCCATGCTGGTCCCCAACGGGGGCAGTATTGATCATCTCGGCGCGACAATCACCGAGAATGGCGTCAATTTTGCTGTCTATTCTGAAACTGCCAGTGCCATCTGGGTATCCATCTTTGACGAGCAGGATCAGGAAACTGACCGGTTCGAACTGGATGTGCACCAGGACAATATCTATGCCGGCCTGGTCTCCGGACTTGCGGCTGGTACGCGCTACGGCCTGAGGGCCGATGGCGAATACAATCCCGATCAGGGCCTGTTCTTTGATCCGATGAAGCTGCTGGTCGATCCTTATGCCAAGTGGCTGGACCGCACGTTTGTGCGCTCTCCGCGGTTGCGGCTGGACCGCGCCGAGGCGGTTGATACGGCGCCACTCATCCCCAAGGCGATCGTGGTGGCCGGGTCCGGCGAAAGCATCATGCCGCGCAAGAAGGCGCCCGGGATGTTCTACGAGATGAATGTGCGTGGCTACACCATGCGGCATCCTGGCGTGCAGGGGCCGCTTCGGGGCACCATTGCCGGCCTGACGACGCAGCGGGTGATCGACCATCTCAAGCATATCGGGGTGGACACCCTGCAGCTTATGCCAACCGCAGCGTGGATCGATGAAGGACACCTGCCTGCTCTCGGACTGACCAATGCGTGGGGCTATAACCCGGTAGCCTATTCGGCCGTCGATCCGCGACTGGTGCCGCGCGGTCCGCACGAACTGCGCAATATGACCGATGTGTACCGCAAGAACGGCATTTCGGTGATCCTGGACGTCGTCTACAACCACACCGGCGAAGGGGACGCGGACGGGCCGATGCTCAGCCTGATGGGGCTCGATGCCAAGACCTATTATCGTTTCGTCGAGGTTGATGGCAAACAGCACCTGGTCAACGACACGGGCACCGGCAACACGCTGCGATGCGACCACCCGGCGACGCAGCGCCTGGTGATCGACAGCCTGCGCTACTGGGTCGAGGAAATGGGTGTCTCCGGCTTCCGCTTCGATCTGGCGACTGTGCTGGCACGTGACCCGGGGTTCAATCCGCACGCCGTGATGCTGGAAAAGATCAAGGCAGATCCCGTGCTCAGCCAGTGCATTCTGGTGGCTGAACCCTGGGATCCAGGTCCGGGGGGATATGCACTCGGTCAGTTCGGCAAGGAATTCAAGGAACACAACGACACCTATCGTGATGAAATCCGGGCGTTCTGGCGCGGTGAGGACGGCAAGATAGGTGCGCTGGCAGGCAAGGTGACCGGCTCTTCGGAGATATTTGACTCCGCCGGCCGCAAGCCAAGTCATGGCGTGAACATGCTGGCAGTGCATGATGGCTTCACCCTGCGCGATCTGGTCAGCTATATCGACAAGCACAATGAGGCCAATGGCGAGAACAATCGGGACGGCCATGACCACAATGCGTCGTGGAATTGCGGCGTCGAAGGCGAGACCGAAGACGAGGGGGTAAACCTGGCGCGTCGACGCGACGTTCGCGCCCTGCTTGCCACGCTCTTTGTCTCACGGGGTGTCCCGCTCCTGCAGCAGGGCGATGAGATGTACCGGACCCAGCAGGGCAACAATAATGCCTATGCCCAGGACAATGAGATCACCTGGGTCGATTGGGAAAGTGCCGATGGCGACCTGATCGATTTTGTCGCGGCGATGACCCGTTTCCGCAGGGAACATACGGCGCTGACGCATGATCATTTTCTCACCGGGCAGGACAAGAATGGTGTGCGTGATGTGGTGTGGCTGCATCCGGATGGCCGCGAGATGAATGAGGGCGACTGGAGCAATTCCGGCGGGTCGGTGCTGGGCATGCAGTTGCGCAACAAGGACGACGAGGTCTTGGTCTGGTTCAACCGACGTACCGAGCCGGTTGTCGCGCATTTGCCCGAGGGACATTGGACGGTCGGCATCGAGTCTGACAATACCGCGCATGTAGCGCTCAGCGATGTCACCGCAACATTGACGCCGCGGTCGGTGGTGGTGCTGGTCCGCACGAGGTCGACCGCATGATAATTGCCCAGCTCAGCGATATTCATGCTGACGGGTCAGAGCGGGCCCTCCGGCGGCTTGACCGTGTGCTTGACTGGCTGGGTCCGATGTCTGCTGACGCCATTATCGTCAGCGGCGACCTGGCCGAGCATGCCCATGCCGAGAGCTACCAGGCCATCCGTGATCGGCTTGAGGCGACAGGGTCGCCCTTCTATGTCGTGCCTGGCAATGTGGACGATCACCACGCGATGCGACAGGTGTTTGGTGACGCACTGGGCTGGATGGGCGGTCGTCCATTCAATTGCAGTGGCTGGCTTGGTGAGGAACTCCGCGTCATCGGACTGGATGTCACGGTGAACGGGGCC
>CAXBKI010000372.1:0-3806 GCA_963975955.1 uncultured Devosia sp. | reverse complement strand
GGCCGAACCCGCCGTTGAATCCCAGGCCATCACTGAACTCGAACCGGCCCAGCAGGCCGATTGCCAGTGCCGCCACGCCCCACTGCCATAGCGGGCTTTCCCGCATGGCCAGTACGGCAAAGATCACCAGGCTGATCACGATAAGCGCAAAGATCACGGCGTGCCCTCCAAGGCGCTGCCCGTGCGGGTTGCCGGCCAGCTCAATCCCGAAACATCGGACCAGCGGCCGAATCGCCCGGCCTGGTCCGCGAGCACCGGAAGGAAAAGCCGGTCGGGCTTTTCGAGGGTTTCCGACGCCACGACAACAACTTGAGTGCGGCTCCCGCTAACGCGAAAACATCCCGCACTCCTCGCCTGCCGCCCTGACCATAGCCTGCGCGGCCCGCATTGTTGAGGGTAGTTTAGCAAGGTTTACCTATACGTCAACCAACAACCCTATAGGTGCAGCTGCCGCCATTCTTGCCGCAACGCTTGGAGAGCTGTTTGACGTTAACGGAAGGCCGTGGAATATTGCACGCAACAACGGCAGAACGCCGACACCGACGAACCGGAGGAAGCCATGACACCCAAGCGCCCCCCCGCCCCTTTGCGTCCCTGGATCGCCAGCTATCCGGAAGGCATTTCCTGGGATGCAGAACTCGACATTCGTCCGGTGCACGAACAGGTTCTGGCCGCCTGCGCCAAGAACCCCTCTGCCACCGCGCTTGATTTCCTGGGCGGCACCACCTCCTTTGGCGAACTGGCCAGCAAGATCATTGCCTTTGCCGGTGCGCTGCAGCGCCAGTTCGGCATCACCCGAGGCAGCCGCGTCGCGCTGATGCTGCCCAATACGCCGTTTTATCCGATTGCCTATTACGCCGTGCTGCGTGCCGGCGGCACTGTGGTCAACTGCAATCCGCTCTATACGGTCCACGAACTCAGCCACATCGCCCAGAACGCGGGAGCTGACGTGATGGTCACCCTCGATCTGCAGCAGATCTTCGAGAAGGCCGAAAAACTGGTGCAGGCCGGCTACGTCAAATCGCTGGTGGTCTGCCATTTCCCCGACGCCCTGCCCCTGGCCAAGAAAATCCTCTACTCCATCGCCAAGCGCAAGGATCTGGCCAGGCTCCGCGCGTCGCCAGTGCGCGACAGCATCACTCATTTCCATGACATGGTCGCGCGGGGCGAGCCGCCCACCGCCGTGGTCATCAACGCCACGACCGACATTGCCGTCCAGCAATATACCGGCGGCACCACCGGCGTGCCCAAGGGCGCCCAGCTCACCCATGCCAATATCGCGGCCAATATGAGCCAGATCGACCAGTGGGGCTGCGGACTATTCTACCCGCCTTCCAAGGTCGTCGCCGTCTTGCCGTTCTTTCATATCTTCGCCATGACGGTCTGCATGAACGTGCCGCTGTGCAATGGCACGCAGGTGGTGATGCTGCCCCGCTTCGAGCTCAAGTCGCTGCTCAACCTGCTCACCCGCACCCGCGCCAACATCCTGCCCACAGTGCCCACCCTGCTCAGCGCCATCGCCCGTGCCGACAATGCCAGCCCCGAGCAGCTGGCCAGCCTGGAAGTCGCCATTTCCGGCGGCGCGGCCTTGCCCAACGAAATACGCACCGCCTTTGGCAGGAAATCCAAGGCCATCCTGGCCGAAGGCTATGGGCTGACCGAAGCCTCCCCCGTGGTCTGCTGCGCCGCCCTGCGCGTGGCCAGCAAGCCCATGTCGATCGGCCTGCCCATGCCCGGCACCGACATCCGCTTCGTCGATCTCGAAAGCGGCGCCCCTGTGGGCATCGGCGAGGATGGCGAATTGCAGGTCAAGGGGGCCCAGGTCATGGTCGGCTATTACGACGATGAGCAGGCCACCACCGACGCATTCATGGATGGCTGGCTGCGCACCGGCGATGTCGGGCACATGGACGAGGATGGCTATGTCTTTCTCGTCGACCGCATCAAGGATCTGATCATCTGCTCGGGTTTCAATGTCTATCCGCGCACCATCGAGGAGGCACTGATGGCCCATGAAGCCATCGAGGAGGCCAATGTGATCGGCGTTCCCGATGATTATCGCGGCGAAGCCCCCATCGCCTACGTCAAGCTGCGCGCCGGCCAGTCCGTCACCGCCGCCGCGCTCAAGACCTTCCTGGCCGAACGGATCAACAAGATCCAGATGCCGCGCGAGATCATCTTCAAGGATGCCCTGCCCAAGACCCTGATCGGCAAGCTGTCCAAGAAGGAACTGCGCGAGGAATACACGCAGTCCAAAGCCGCTACGGAAAAGACCACGCCATGACTCCCCCCCAGGCCGACACCCGCGATCTCTTCGCCATTGCCGATCTTGCCAAGGAATTCGGCATTTCCACCCGCGCCATCCGCTTTTACGAATCCAAGGGCCTGCTGGCGCCCGAACGCGTCGGCGCCACCCGCATTTTTCGCCGCCGCGACCGCGCCCGGCTGATCCTGATCCTGCGCGGCAAGCGCCTGGGCTTTTCGCTGCGCGATATCTCCGATTATCTCAGCCTTTACGACGCCGACCGGAGTCTGCAAGTCAACCTGCTCCTGGACAAGGTCGACGAACGCCTCGCCTCCCTCGAACGCCAGCGCGACGACCTCGAAACCACCATCGCCGAACTGCGCGAAATCCGCAAACTGGCCGATCAGCGGGTAACCAAAGCGGGGTAAGATATCCTGATTTATTGTCCGCAAACGAGTGCAATTATGTTCAAGGAGGCCCAGTAGGCGCGCCAAGTCCATTTCTGATTTCCGCAAGAACATTGCAGCCGACATCGATGCCGCAGTGGAGGGCCATGTTCCGCTGATCATCACGCGGACCGGCGGAAAGCAGGCCGCGGTGGTGATGTCGCTGGACGATTTCAATGCTTGGCAGGAAACCGCCTATTTCACCAGCAATCCGGCAAATGCTGAAATCTTGCGCCGCTCTATTGCGCAACTGGACGCGGGCAAGGGCAAGCAAAGGGATTTGATTGAGTAGGCGGCTCATCTTCTCTGACGACGCTTGGGCAGAATATGTCTACTGGCGGCAAGCAGACCGCAAGATCGTCAAGAAGATCAATGCCCTGATTAGGGAATGTCGGCGCACGCCGGAATCAGGCTCGGGGCGTCCTGAACAGCTCCGCTTTGAATATAGCGGTTGGTGGTCTCGTCGGATCGACGAAGAAAATCGCCTGGTTTACCGCTTCGACGACGACACGTTGGAAATTGCGCAGTGTCGGCATCATTACCAGCGACGCTAGTCATTTAGCCCCGCGCGGCTTGATATTCTTCGTCATGAAGTCGGGCTTTTTCGGTTTCACCCAGCCCTTGGGCGGCTGCCGCACCGGCACCTGCGTGCCCAGCCCCATCGCCCCCGGCGGCGGCTGGCCCACCGTCACACTGTCGGGATCGCCTTCCTTGAGCGGCCCCTCGCCCTTGAGCCGGGCAATCTCGTTGCGCAGGGCCGTCGCGGTCTCGAAGTCCATTGCCGCGGCGGCCTCCCCCATCTGCCTGTTCAGCGCCACCAGCTTTTCGTTGATCGATCGTGAAGACATTGCACCGAACTCCTAAAATCCACCATGTCATCCCGACGACGGCCGGGACCCATCCTGAGGCGCGTCAGTAGACCTCATCCTGAGCCTGTCGAAGGACGAGGTCGTGGCATGACCCAATCACCCGACCGCGTGGTTCGACAAGCTCACCATGAGGTCTCAATACCAAAAGACCTCACGTCGCCCCGACAAACACCGCCATGTCTTCCAGCGTCGCTGCCTCGCCCGCCGGCTTGTCCCAGCGGATACGGTTGATACGCGGAAAGCGCA
>CAXBKI010000371.1:0-3808 GCA_963975955.1 uncultured Devosia sp. | reverse complement strand
AGCCGGTGCGCTCGCGGTTGAGGGTCCCGCCCGGCTGATGGCAGGCCATGCCCAATCTTAAGCCCGGCTGCCTGTTTCAATATCATCGAACCCGCCCGCACCGGAAATTTCCTTCTGCCAGGCCGTTTGCAGCTGGTCCGCTTCTTGCATCACACAGGCGGAAGCCTGGAGATCCCCCCGTGTTCGAGTTTGTCAATCCGTCCATCGACGTCCGTATGCTGCGCACGATCCACCTCTTGCTGATGGAGCGAAACGTCTCGCGTGTTGCCCTGCTGCTGGGCCAGAGCCAGCCGGCCGTCAGCCAGACGCTCAAAAAGGCCAGGGCCGTTTTCGGCGACGCCCTGCTGGTTCGCAGCGGCCCGGGGCTTGTGGTGACCGAACGGGGCGAAGCCGTCAAACTGTCCATTGAATCGGTGCTGGCGCACCTGTCGGAGGCCCTGGCGCCTGTCGAAAGTTTCGATCCGGCCACGGCAAGCACCCGCATTCGCATCGCGGCGGTCAATTGCTTTGGCAGCTTCCTGATTCCAGCCATCGGCGCACAGATACGCCGGGAGGCTCCGGGCATTGCCGTCGACTTTCTGGCGCCAGCCGACGAGGCAGGCCTGGCCGATGCCCTGGGCTCGGGACATATCGACATTGTCATCGGCAACTGGCCTGCCCCCACGCCGAGCCTGCGTTATTCGGCGCTGCTGGAATGCGGCATTGCCTGCGTCGTGCGCGCCGACCACCCGGTCGCCGCAAAAGCCAGTCTGCCGGAATATCTGCGCCTGGGGCACGTGTCGCCCACCTCGGGCAGCAGCGCTGCGTTTAGTCCCATCGACGGCAGGCTCTATCAGTTGGGAGCCAAACGCCACATTGCCATGTCGGTCCCCGAATACGCCCTGATACCGGCAATCCTTGAGGATACCGATCTCGTCTTCACCACCGCCCGCCCCTATGCCGAGCACATCGTCTCACAGGCCCGCGGCCATCTCCGTCTGGTCGAAGCGCCCCCCGAATTCGAGCGCATGAGCCTTTATTTGCTGTGGCACGAGCGCGCCCAGATGAGTGCGCGCAATCGTTGGGTCCGACGTGTCGTCAAGGGCATCGCCAAGCGGTTCGACCTGGTGTTGCATGGCTCCGCAGCCGGCGGGGAAATCCCCCATGCCATTGATTTCGCGTCACTATAAGGGCGCGAATATACCCGGTATCGAACTGTCCCCGCTTCCTCAATCCATTGATGTGCTCATAATGCCATCAACTTCTGTCGGTGCTCAAAATTTGAGCTTGATGCCTGGCAGCGCCACTTGAGGATTTGACCGATGCTGATGCACACGCTTTTGCTGGACGGCGCCAACCGGTTTCCCGAACGCGACTGTTTCCATTGGGTAGACCGCGACAAGGGCATGTCCTACGCCGCCGCCGCAGCAGCCATGGACCGCATGGCGGGAGCGCTGCACCATCTGGGCGTCCGCAAGGGCGATCGGGTCACGGTCTTCGCCCATAACGGGCTCGATTATCTGCTCACCATGCTCGGCTGCTGGCGCATCGGCGCCATCGCCGCGCTGGTCAACGTCAAGTTTGCCGACGAGCTGGATTACTACTTCGCCGATCACGAGCCCACCCTGGTGGTCTACACCCACGACATGGTGGCTCCCGTTCGCGCTGCTGCCGCCAAGGTCTCCTCCATAACCGGCCTGGTCTGCATGGATGGCCCGCAGGAAGGCGCGCACAGCCTGCCCGATCTGCTGGCGGCCGATTTTCCGCCACCACCCGATCCGGGTGACGAAAGCGCCATCGCGCACCTTTCCTACACCTCCGGCACCACAGGCCGGCCCAAGGGCGCTGCGCTGTGCCATGAGCCCACTGTGCGGGCCAGCAAATGCATCGCCGAACGCCTTGGCATCGACGCCAGCGATATCTCTTTTGGTCCCAGCGCGCTGTCGAGTTCCTATCAGCTGGTTGGCAATCTGCTGCCGCAGCTGTCGCGCGGCGCGGCGATCAACATCATGGGGCGCTGGACGGCCGAGACCGGATTCGACGCGATCATGGCCCGTGGCGCCACCATGCTGATCGCCAACCCGCCCATTCTTCAGGACCTGCTCACGGTGGCCAGGGCGCGCGGCGTCGTCCCGCCAAAGCTGCGCATGAGCCTGTCCGGCGGTGGGCCGGTAGCGCCCCAGCTCAAGGCGGCCTGGCATGAAGACCTCGGTCTGCCCCTGGTCGAGAGCTACGGCCAGTCCGAACTGGGCGGCTTCGTGGCACTCGGCTTGCCAAGGATGGACCGCCTCGACGTGACAACCCGTCGTGTCGGCCGCCCCCTGCCCGACAAGGAAGTGCGGATCCTGACCCGCCAGGGCACCGAATTACCCGTGGGTTCGGTAGGCGAGATTGCCATTCGCGGCGGCTACATGGCCGGCTATTGGGGCAAGCCCGACAAGACCGCCGAAGCCATCCATGACGGCTGGCTCTGGACCGGCGACCTCGGCTCGCTCGATCCTGACGGCTTCGTCACCATGCGCGGCCGGCGCTCCGAACTCATCACCGTCTCTGACAGGGACTGGTATCCGCGCGATGTCGAAGAAGCCCTGTGTGCCCATCCCGACATCGAGCAGGCGGCAGTCGTTGGCGTGCCCGATGCCGAACTGGGCAACCGTCCCGTCGCCTTCGTGCAGACCGTCGCCCAGCCCGATCTGCCCGCGCTCAAGGCCCTCGCCGCCGGCAGCCTGCCCTATGACCTGACACCCATGCAGATCATTGCCCTGGCCCAGTTGCCCATGACCCCGACCGGGAAGATCGCCAAAGCCGATCTGAGTGCCCGCGCTCGCGCCGCATCTTGAACAGGAGCCTGCAATGCCATTGAAATCGCACTGGTGGTGGGACCATACCACCAAGGACTTTTCCGACATGGACATGGAAAAGGTCGTCGCCGTGTTCCCGGTGGGTGCAGTTGAGCAGCATGGCCCCCACCTCCCCGTCCGCGTCGATGCCGCCATCAATGCCGGCATCATCGCCCGCATGGTCGAGCTGATGCCCGCGGATCTGCCCGTGCTGGTGCTGCCGATGCAGGCCGTGGGCAAATCAGTGGAGCACATTGCCTATCCCGGAACGCTGACGCTGAGCTACGAAACGCTGGCCCGCGTCTGGTACGAAATTGCTGAAAGCGTGTTTCGTGCCGGTTGCCGCAAGATCGTCTTTGTAAACTCACATGGTGGTCAGCCGCAGGTGATGGACATCGTGTGCCGGGAACTGCGCGTCAAGCTGGGCATGTTTGCCGTAAGCGCCTGGACCACCTCCGGCGCAGACCTCAGCGATCTCTTCTCCGCGCACGAACTCAAGCACGGCATCCATGGCGGTGAGGTGGAAACCAGCGCCATGCTGCACCTGCACCAGCCCTTGATCGACATGGACTATGCCGACGATTTCATTCCTGTCTCGGTAGCCATGGAGGCCGCTGGCGGCCTGCTCATGCCCGAGGGCCGGGTCGGATATGGCTGGCAGACCCAGGACGTGCAGCCCTTCGGCGCCTGTGGCAATGCTGCCGCTGCCGATGCCGGGCGCGGCCAGATCATTGTCGAGCGTGCGGCGCAGGGCCTGGTTGGCCTGATGCACGAAGTTCTGGCGTTTCCCCTCAGCGCCATTACCGACAAAACAGCGTTCAGGGCGCTCTGAGGTGACCATCCAGCACCACACCAGCGACAGCGTGTCGGGGCCCGAACGGGCTGAACTGGTGCTCCCCGATGGTGTCACCCTGGTCGCCGACATCTACCGCCCATCCGCGGCCGGCAATTATCCCGTCTTGCTGATGCGCCAACCCTATGGACGCGCG
>CAXBKI010000370.1:0-3811 GCA_963975955.1 uncultured Devosia sp. | reverse complement strand
CGCGCCTTCGTCTCCCGCCATGTCGAGCAGCTGCGCCCGCGTATCACGAGGCTGGCCAACGAGATGATCGATGCCTTCGAGGGCGATGACCAGGTTGATCTGCTCAAGGCCTTTGCCGCGCCAATCCCGGCCATTGTCATCGCCGAGATGATCGGCCTGCCGGCCGAGAGCGCGCCGCAACTGCTCGCCTGGTCCAACCGCATGGTGGCCATGTACATGTTTGGCGTCAGCCACGAGACCGAACTGGACGCCAACCAGGCGTCGCAGGATTTCATGGACATGGTGGGCGACGTCATCGCCGAGCGCCGCAAGCAGCCACGCGAGGACCTGCTCAGCCACATGCTGACCGCCGATCGCGGCGGCGACGTCCTGAGCGACGAAGAGGTGATGTCCACCGCCATCCTGCTGCTCAATGCCGGCCATGAAGCCACCGTTCACACCACCGGCAATGGCGTCAAATCCATCCTCGAAAGCGGTATCGAGCCGGTTACGCTTTTTGCCACCGCCGAACAGACCGAGGCGACGGTGGAGGAATGCCTGCGCTTTGACGCGCCGCTGCACATGTTCACCCGCTACGCCCTGATGGACATGGAGTTCGAGGGCATCAGCCTGCGCAAGGGCGACGTGGTGGGCCTGATGCTGGGCGCCGCCAACCGCGATCCCCATCGCTTTGCCAATGCTGGCCGCTTTGATCCCTTCCGCACCGACGGCGCCAATTTCTGCATCGGCGCGCCGCTCGCCCGCATCGAACTGCAGGTCGCCTTCAGCACCCTGTTCCGCCGCCTCCCGCAGCTACGGCTGGCCGAAATGCCGCGCTATAACGACGTCTACCATTTCCATGGCCTGGAAAAGCTGATGGTGGCCTGGGACTAGAGGCTGGCCAGCACACCCGGGACCAGGAGCGGCAGATCCTCGCTGATCAGGCCTGGGCCGCCGAAGCGATTGGCAGCCTCGGCATGCAGCCAGACCGCCGCGCAGGCCGCTTCCCAGCCCGCCGTGCCCAGCCAGGCCGGCGCATTGGCGTTGATCGCCGCGCGGCCATCGGGGCTGGCTATGACGCTGTCGCTGCCCTTGAGCACGATGATCGCGCCCGAATGCAGCGCCGCGGCCCGTGCCCGCTCCAGCTTGCCGCCGGGCACATCGCCGAACAGCCGGACAAATTCTCCCTCGTGCGGGGTCATGACGACCGGCCGGTCCTGCGCCTTGATGGCGCTGGTCAAGCTGTCGACATCGCCGGCAAAGCTGGTCAGCGCATCGGCGTCGAGCACGGTGGCCGCGCCCGAGGCCAGCACGGCCAGCACGCTGTCGCGCGTCGCCGCACCGACGCCGGCCGCCGGCCCGATCACCACCGCATTCATCCGCCTGTCGCTCAGCAATTCGGCGAGCGCGGCACTGTCCCGGGCCGGCTTGAGCATCACCGCCGTGACGTGGCTGGCATGCACCAGCAGCGCCGCTTCCTCGCCGGTCAGCGACACCACGCCGGCCCCGACCCGGAATGCCGCCATCGCCGCCAGGCGCGCGGCCCCCGTCTGCAGCGGCCCGCCCGAAACCACCACGCAATGGCCGCGGTCAAACTTGTTGCCCTGGCTGCCCGCCACCGGCACCGACCACAGCGCCGCCGTGTTCTGCCAGGTGGTGGCGCCGATGGTATCGAGCACGCCGGCGGCAATGCCGATATCGGCCAGCACCACCTCGCCGCACAGGTCGCGCCCCGGTTGCAGCAAATGCCCCGGCTTGAGCCGGAAAAACGTAACGGTGAGTTCGGCGATCATGGCCACGCCGCGTTCGGCGCCGGTGGCGCCATCCACGCCGGAGGGCACGTCGATGCTCACCACCGGCCGCGTACTTGCATTGACCGCCTCGATGATCGCGGCGAATTCTCCCTCGACATCGCGATCAAGGCCGGCGCCCAGCAGCGCGTCGATCACCAGGTCGGCATCCTCGATATCCTTGGCCGTGGGCGCCGCCAGCCGGCCGGACCATTGCCGGGCCATGGCGGCCGCATCGCCCTTGAGCGCGTCGGGATCCCCGATCAGCCGGAGCTGAACCGGCCAGCCCTTCTGCTTGAGCAGCCGCGCCACCACGAAGCCGTCGCCGCCATTATTGCCCGGCCCGCACAGCACCAGCACCGAGCGCTGGTAATAATGCTCCGATACCGCCTCGGCGACGGCCTGCCCCGCCGCCTCCATCAGCTTGAGCGACCTGGTGCCGGCCTGCACGGCAAGCCTGTCGGCCTCGCCCATCTGTCGCGGGGTCAGAAGAATGTCGGCGCTGGAGACGGTCATGGCAAAACTTTCAACGGACAGGGTGGCGAGGCTGCCCCAGGACGCGACCGGCACTGCTGTCCGTCCGCCCTGCTGCGGCAACCTCACCGCAAGGTGAACTCACTCCACCCAGATAGCAAAAAGCCGCCCATTTCTGGGCGGCTCTGCATTCAGCCTGCAAGCACCTTAGTGGTGGTGCTCTTCGGGGACCTCGTCTTCGTCGGCCTGGATCAGCTTGGCCAGCTCTTCGCGGGTCATCTTCTTGTCGGTGATCTTGCCCTGCTCGATGACAAAGTCGACGACCTTGTTCTCGAACACCGGCGCGCGCAGACCGGCCAGTGCCTGCGGGTTCTGACGGTAATAGTCATAAACCTGCTGTTCCTGGCCCTGGAAGCGGCGCACTTCGGCGATCAGCGCCTGCTGGTGCTCTTCCTCGGTCACGTTGACATCGTTCTTGTTGCCGATCTCGGCAACCACCAGGCCCAGGCGCACGCGGCGCTCGGCAATGGTGCGATACTGCTCGCGGGCTGCTTCTTCGGTGGTGCCTTCGTCCTCGAACGAGCGGCCGTGGCTCTGCACTTCGTGCTCCACGCGCTGCCAGATCGTGGCAAATTCGGCATCCACCAGCTGGGCCGGCACGTCGAACTTGTGGCCATCGTCAAGCGCGTCGAGCACCTGACGCTTCATGTGCTGGCGGCTCATCGAAGCCAGCGCGGCTTCCATCTGCGTCTTGATCGCGTCGCGCATCGCCTGCACGTCATCAACACCGAGGCGCTTGGCGAATTCGTCATCGAGCTCGCCGGCATTGGGACCATCGACATGCAGTACGGTCACCTCGAAGGTGGCCTTCTTGCCCGCCAGTTCGTCGCTCTGGTAATCCTTGGGGAAGGTTACCTCGATCTCGCGCGTCTCGCCCTTCTTGAAGCCGATCAGCTGCTCTTCAAAGCCGGGAATGAACTCGCCGGCGCCGACGGTCAGGTGCGCATGGTCGGACTTGCCGCCATCAAATTCCTTGCCGTCAATCTTGCCGACGAAGGACAGACCCAGGCGGTCGCCATTTTCCACAACGGCGTCGTCGCCCTTGTCGGTGTAGCCGCGGTTCTGTGCGAACACGCGGTTGATCTCGGCGGTGACTTCCTCGTCGGTGACCTCGATGACCGGACGGGTCAGCGGCACGCCGGCCAGATCCATCAGCTCGACCGGGGGCAGCACTTCATATTCAACTTCAAATGCCAGATCGGCCTTGCCGTCGAGCACTTCGTTGATCACGCTCTGGTCGTCAGGCAGATCAACCTTGGGCTGCGCGGCGGCGCGCTCTTCGCGCTTGTCCAGCGTGTCCGACACGGTGGCGTTGATCGCGTCGGTCATCACTTCGGACATCGCCGAACGGCCGAACATCTTCTTGATGTGCGCCATCGGCACCTTGCCGGGACGGAAGCCCTTGATGTTGGCCTGGCCCTTGAGTTCCTCGAGCTTGACGCCCAGACGCTCGTTCAAGTCGGCGGCCGGAATGGTAACGCTCAACTTGCGCTTCAGGCCTTCATTGA
>CAXBKI010000369.1:0-3812 GCA_963975955.1 uncultured Devosia sp. | reverse complement strand
GCCGGCGACGGGCTGAAACCTTCGAGAATGGGCAAGCGCGTGGCCTTTGACGGCAGCAGCCGCACAGTGATCGACGGCCCGTTCGCCGAAACCAAGGAACTGGTGGCCGGCTACTGGCTGTGGGAGGTGCGCGACATGGATCACGCCGTCGAATGGGTCAAGCGCTGCCCCAATCCCATGCCCGGCCCCAGCGAGATCGAGATCCGCCCGCTCTACGAAATGAGCGATTTCGAGCCGGAAATGACGCCCGAGATCGCCGCGATCCACGATCAGGTCGGCACCAAGCTGGGGCGCTAGCAGATCCGCATCTGCAGGCGCATGACGATTTCGCTGCCCAGGCGCTGATAGCCATATTCGCGCATGGTGCAGGTCCAGCCATCGCCGGCGCGCTCGATGCGGAACAGGTTGTAGCGCGCCGGATCGTCCAGCGTGCCGCCCTGGGCAGCGCTGGCGGCGGCGACGCCGACCACCGGGACTTCGCGGTTCAGGCCGGGAATGGAGTGGATCGAGGAGCGGTGGGTATGGCCGTGCAGGATCAGCTCGGCGCCCTGCTCGGCGATCACCTGGCGGAACAGCTTGTGGCCCTTGAGGCCGAAGGAGGGGTGCTGCAATTCGGGATTGGGAGGGTGGTGGATCAGCACGGTGCGAAAATAGCCGGCCTCGCCCATTACCCTCAGAATACGCCCGAGCCGCTCGGCCTGCTTTTCCTCGAACCGGCCGATGGCAAGGAACGGGCGGGTCGGCACGGCACTCGAACACGATATCACCGCCATCTCGCCAATGCGGCGCACAAAGGGAAACGCGCCGTCGTCCAGCGTCTCGCCCTTGAGATAGTCGCCCCATTGCCGCTGGGCTGATTCGAGCGTGCCCGACACATAGGCGTCGTGATTGCCCGGGCAGACGGCAATCTTGTCGGCGGGGCCGAGCGCCTTGAGCCAGTCGCCGGCCCGCTCGATCTCAAGGGGCAGCGCCAGATTGACCAGATCGCCTGTCACCGCCGTGAAATCGGCCTTCTGGGCCTGCAGGTGGCGCACCAGACTGGCCAGCGTTTCGCTGTTGAGTTCGTCATGGCGGCGCAGTCGCCAGTTCAGATAACCGGTCAGACGCTTCCCCAACAGGTCGCGCCAGCCTACCGATGGCATGGGGGACAGGTGGATGTCGGAGATGTGGGCGAGAGTTATCATTGCTGGGGTAATGCCAGAACCGCGGGGGCAAGAAAATGCTCAATCGCCCGGAAGCGCAATTTTGTGGTCATCAACTTCCTGCTACCGGTAAGGCAAAGGAGTGTTGCCCATGCAGATGAATCGGTTTCAGCGGGTACGCGCCCGGGTTTTTCTGACCCTCAAGGGCATCTGGCACCGGCTGACCCTGGGGGCCCGCGTGATGGTGGTGGATGGCGACCGGGTGCTGCTGATCCGCCATACCTATGTGCCCGGCTGGCAGTTCCCCGGCGGCGGCGTCGATCCTGGCGAGGCCATCGAATCGGCGGCACGGCGCGAGGTGCTCGAGGAAACCGGCTATCGCGTCACCGGTCCGATGGAATTGTTCGGCATCTATCACAATACCAGCACCGTCACCAATCGGGACCACGTTGCCTTCTATGTCGCCAAGCAGTTCGAGCTGGGCTTTGAGTTCAAGCCCAATCGCGAGATTGCCGAGGCGGCCTGGTTCGAGCGCACCGCCTTGCCCGAAAAGGTCACCCCGGCCACCTCGCAGCGCATTGACGAATATTTCGACAAGGCCGCTCGCCGGGACATCTGGGGCTATTGACCCCGTCATCCCGGCGCGACGGCTGAGCCTATTTCAGGAACGGCAGTTCGGGACCGATCGGGATGATCCGGGTCGGGTTGATGGTGATGTGGCTCCAGTAATAATGCGTGCGGATATGGTCCAGATCGACCGTTTCCTTGACGCCGGGCACTTCGTAGAGCGCCTTGAGGTAGTGCGAGATGTTCTGGTAGTCGGCAATGCGCTGCCGGTTGCACTTGAAGTGGCCGACATAGACGGCGTCGAAGCGCACCAGGGTGGTGAACAGGCGCCAGTCGGCCTCGGTGATGGTGTCGCCGGTCAGGTAGGCGGTTTCGCCCAGCAGGGACTCGACCCAGTCGAGCGCGTCGAACAGCTTGGCCACCGCGCCGTCATAGGCCTCCTGGGTGGTGGCAAAGCCGGCCTTGTAGACGCCGTTGTTGATATCGTCGTAGACCCGGGCATTGATCGGATCGATCCTGGCGCGCAGCGCCTCGGGATAGTAGTCATCGGTATTGCCGGTCAACGCGTCGAAAGCCGAGTTGAACATGCGGATGATTTCCGAACTCTCATTGGAGACGATGGTGCCGGTCTGCTTGTCCCAGAGCACGGGGACGGTGACGCGCCCGGTATAGTCGGGGACAGCCTGGGTATAGACCTGCCATAGCGTGTCCTTGCCCAGCAGCGCATCGCCGGTCGAGCCGGTCGCCTTGTCAAAGCTCCAGCCGGTCTCGTCGGGCATTTTGGGCGATACCACCGAGACCGTGATCAGGTCCTGGAGGTTTTTCAGCTCGCGAAAGATCAGGGTGCGGTGGGCCCAGGGGCAAGCCAGGGACACATAGAGATGATAGCGGCCCGCTTCGGCCTTGAAGCCGCCTTCGCCGGACGGGCCAGCGCTGCCATCCGCGGTCACCCAGTTGCGAAAGCCCGCCTGGCTGCGCTCAAACTTGCCGCCGGTCTTTTTGGTGTCATACCACTGGGTGGACCATTTTCCGTCGATCAATTGTCCCATGGGTAAAGCCTTTCCGTCATGTTGCCGACGTTTTGCCGGGTGAACTTCCCGCCGTCGCTTGCGTTGACTGACACATACGCGCCGAGGGCGCGAACGATAAGAGTGCACTGACATAACGAAGCGTTGTGCAATTTGAACACAGACGTGGCGTGTAGTGTGGTTTTGCGGGAGCCGGTGATGAGTTTTTGTTTACGTCCATTCACTGCGATGCTAAGGGCAAATATCGGCGTGGAGGCGCCCAGGATGGCGAAGGTTTTGCAGGTAAGTCGACGACCCTGAGTGGTCCTTTGAAGCGGCGCTGGTACAGCGCCGGGTTTGTCTTGCTCGTCCCTGTCCTGGATTGTTGATATGTCATCTCTTACTGCGCCTCCGGCTGCGGCCGCTGCTGCTTCCCCTTCCGCTGTCCGGGTTCCTACCGTGCGTCCGGCGACGCGTGCAGGCGACGATGAATTCATCGAGGAATTGCAGGCGATCGCCTTTGGACCGGGGCGGTTTGCGCGGACGGCATTTCGCATCCGCGAACGGTTTCCCATCGACATGAGCCTGAGCCTGATTGCCGAGGTGGATGGCACGCCATGCGGCTCGGTGTGGATGACGCCGATTTCGATCGGCGGGGTGAACGGCTATATGCTCGGTCCCCTGGCCACGCATCCCGATTTTCGCAAGCTGGGCGCCGGCAAGCTGCTGGCGCGCGAAGTAACGGCGCGGGCGCTGGCGCGGGGCGAGGGCAAGTTCGTCATGCTGGTGGGCGACCGCGACTATTATTGCCCCCTTGGCTGGGTGCCCACCACATTGGGCAATATCGAGTTTCCCGGGCCGGTCGATCCGGCGCGGGTGCTGCTGTTTGCCGAGGACAAGGAGCTGGCCAGCACGCTGGCCGGACCCATCGAGGCCTTTATCGAAGCCTGACCGGCGTCAGGCGGGGGCAGGCATGAATTTGGCCTGTCCGGTCGAACGGCGGTGGACCGGCAAAGGCGGTGTGCACTAAGCTCTGCTGTCCGACGCATTTTCTGGTGTTTGCTTGCCCCCTGACAACAGCTTTATCGACCGGCTT
>CAXBKI010000368.1:0-3819 GCA_963975955.1 uncultured Devosia sp. | reverse complement strand
GGATGGTGTGGGTGGCGCCCACCGAGATCTTGGGGAATGTGATCGTGGTGCCGACCAGCCCGCCCTTGGGGGCCTTGGCCACGACGTAACCTTCATCGATGTCGATCTCGGCGCCGAGCGCCTTGAGACCGAACAGAAACAGATCAACCGGGCGCGTCCCTATCGCGCAGCCGCCGGGCAGGGAAACGCGTGCCTCGTGACAGCGCGCGAGCAGCGGGCCGATAACCCAGAAGCTGGCACGCATCTTGGAGACCAGGTCATAGGGTGCTGTTGTGTCCACGATATCGGCGGCATGGAAGGTCATGCGCTGGCCGACCATCTCGTCTTCGCCGCGGCGGCGGCCATGCACGGCAATATCGACACCGTGATTTTCCAGAATGCGCTCGAGCTGCTTGACGTCGGCAAGACGGGGCACATTCTGCAGAACCAGAGGTTCATCGCTCAGCAATGAAGCAATCATCAGCGGCAGGGCGGCGTTCTTGGCACCTGAAATGGCAATCTCGCCATTGAGTGCATTGCCACCGATCAAGCGAATACGGTCCATAGTCTAGTCGTCCTATATGGCGGGCTGGTGCCCTTGCTACCTGGAGATCGAGGTAGGCCAAGTCTTAGTTGCCACGTAAGCCAGACTCGCCGCTCTCAGCGTTGAAGAAGTCGATAGTCGCCCGAAAATGGTTTACGGTTTCTTCACCGTGACCGGTCCGGGCACCGATTGGAGATCCGGCGCCTGACGTTCCGAATCGGAACGCGCCTTGGCCTGACCCTTGCGGCGCTTGAGGTTCTCGCGGAGCTTTGCGGCCAATCTTTGCTCACGAATGGCAGCTTGTTGGGTTTTGCTCATGGGGCCAGAAGGATTCGCGTTTGCGTTGAAGGCGGTGATAGGCGTTTTTTTGCCTTGCGTCGAGCCAGACCCTATGGCAGTAGAGCCCCCGTCGCGCAGAGCCAACCAGCTGCGTAGCAATGCTGCCGTAGCTCAGTGGTAGAGCACCCCCTTGGTAAGGGGGAGGCCGACAGTTCAATCCTGTCCGGCAGCACCATTCCATCTCCTTGATGGAAAAGAACTAACTGATTTTGTTGACCTATCTTGTTCCTCCGTTTTTGGTGGCGCTTGCGTCCAAGCGGGTTGGCGGCCTTCGGCTCTTAGGCGCGCTACTCAGATGCGTGGCTATCGCTGAAGTTGGTGACTACCGCTGACAAGAACGCGCTGACCCTTCGCGGCACAAATTGGCGGGAAGGTTGCACAGCATGTATCTGCATGGTCGGCATCGTCCAATCGGTGCCTCATCGAGATCAATTTCGATGCCGCCGCCCACGGTCACCGTGACCTGCTCGCCATTGGGCCCGATGAAAGGCCAGCGATTGCGGGGCACGAGATTGAGATTGAGCAGGCACCGCGCCTGTGACAACTGGTTGGGATGGATAAACTTGCCAAATCGGCGGATGAAGTCGGGCGCAGCGCAGCAGGCAAATCTGTAGGAACCCAGACGCCTGGCTATCAGCCCGGAATCGGGCAATGCGCCAATCCGGATCGCCAGGTCGAAGCCTTCCGCAATCAGGTCCACCCGCCGATTGCTGAGGTTGACCTCCAGTATCACACCTGGATGCTGCGCGTCGAAGCCAGCCAGAATTGCCGGTAAGCGCGTAATTCCGAGAATGGTCGGCGCCGTTATCCTGATGCGCCCCGAAAGCTGTGTGCCGCCCGACGTTTCGGAGAGGGCCTCGGCAGCCTCCAGCACCGTTTCGGCTCTGGCCAAAAACTCTTTTCCCGCCTCGGTCAGATGCTGGCTGCGCGTCGAGCGTTCGATCAGCTTGAGCCGGTACCGATCCTCGAGAGCTTGTATTCGCCGCCCGACCATGGCGGCAGACAGATTGAGCTGCCTTGCGGCTGCGGCAAAACTGCCTTGCCGCACAGCGGTGACAAATGTTCGCAGTTCGTCAAAATCAGTCATTCGATACTTATGCGCAATTCAGAACGGACAATTCAAGCAATTAACGCACGAAACAGAAAAGGGCATACCGACCGCATCGACATGCCAATCTGGAGACGACAAATGACGACCACAGCAATCATCGGCCTGGGCAATATGGGCAAGGGTATCGCCAAGCGCCTTGCCGGCAAGACCAAGCTGATTCTGGCAAGCCGCGACCTGGACGCCGCACGTGCCTTCGCCGCCACGCTGCCGGCCGGCCCGGAAGTCCTGGACGTTGACGCCGCCATAACGCGCGCCGATGTGGTCGTGCTGGCGCTGCCTTTCGAGGTTGCGCTCGATATTGCCAAGAATTCCGCTCTGGGCAGCAAGACCGTTGTCGACCTGACCAATCCGGTCACGCCCGACTTCTCCGGCCTCACCATTGGCCACACCACTTCGGCTGCCGAAAAAATCCAGGCGGCTGCGCCGGCCGCCAAAATTGTGAAGGCCTACAATACAGTCTTTGCCAGCCTTTTCGACCTGCCCCCCGCCGACACGGCCAAGGTACCAGTCTTCCTGGCGGGCAATGACGCGGCGGCCGTCGCTGTCGTCGAAAGGCTGGTCCAGACCTCGGGCTTCGCGGTCGAAAAGACCGGTGGCCTTGATGCGGCACGGTTGATCGAACCGCTTGCCATGCTCAACATCCGCCTCGGCTATGCCCTGGGCAAGGGTACAGCTATTGCCCCAGCATGGCTGAGCCTCTGACGAAGCCTGCGTCGCACGCCTTGATGGCGCGCGACGTCCGCCATCACAGAGGCGCTTGCGGCAATTCGCCGAAAGCAATCCGCGACAGGTTAGAGCGCGGACAAGACTGAACGTCATCATTTGTTTGCCCGCATCATGGGGTGGAAGGGGCAGCCTTCGATCTTGTGAGCGAGATTGGGCACATCGCCGCCGATGGTGTCGAAAAGTCCATCGGGCAGGCGGAGTGCGCGCGCTGGGTTGCACAGTCTCTGGGTGTAGGGATGGGCCGGCACCGCTTCAAAAATGTCGGAACCATGGCGAGGCTGTGGCGTTCGCCAAAGGAGTACATATTATCAAGGAGCGCCCGCATGACGAACGCCACCCACGGATTTGCATATTGGGGCCCCATGGTTCTGGCGGTCGTTATGGCCCTGTTCGGCATTCCGATACTTGCTGGTGGGGTGTATCTGATCACCCTGGGCGGCTCCTGGTATTACGCGCTGGCGGGGCTTGGCCTGCTGGCATCTGCCTATTTCCTGTTCCGCCATGCCATGATGGGGGTATGGATTTATCTGGTTACCTATGTGGGCACGGTGATCTGGGCGCTCTGGGAGGCGGGCTTTAATGGCTGGGCGCAAGTGCCCCGGCTGGTTGCCCCCACCGTTATTCTTGTTCTTGTGCTGATGGCCATTCCTGCCTTGCGCGGTGGCATGGTCCTGTCGCGACGGGCCTCTGGCGCGGCCGCTGCCACTATCGTGGCGGCAGGCGTTTGCTTGCTGGCATTGACAGGTGTGCGCGATGAGACTGCCAACGCTCAGGACACGACCGCGCCAGCAACCGAGCAGACGCCGGCGCCGTCACCAGCAGCAGGATCTGAAACAGAAGCACCGGCTGAGAGCCCTGTTGCGCCGACCGACACCCCCCCTTCCGTTGTCCCGGGAAGCGATGAGCCTGCGCCGGCTGAGCCTGTCCCGAGCCAGGAAGCAGCCTACACAACGCTCGAAACCGGTGTGGACTGGCCGGCCTATGGCGGAACGCACCGCGCTGCGCGCTACTCGCCGCTCGACCAGATCACGCTCGACAATGTGGGACAGCTTGAGAAGATCTGGGAATTCCGCACCGGCGATCTCCCGGAAAACGACGAGCCATTTGGCAACCAGAATAC
>CAXBKI010000367.1:0-3821 GCA_963975955.1 uncultured Devosia sp. | reverse complement strand
ATGACTGGCTTGAACGCTAGCGCAATGGTGACCGTCGCCGTGCGTGAGTGTTGACGCGGCGCTGATTGCTGACGGTTGGGACCGCTGCACTTGGGGGCATCTTGAGAGCTAACCTTTCGGCGCCCGGGGCTGACGAAATCTGCGCCATTCCCAAGCCGCTGCCAGCATCCAGCCGAGAGCCAGCCCCAAGGTGGCACCGGCAATCTTGACGAGGGCGTCGCTTTCCCGGCCATGCCGGTCGGGGCGCAGGTTTTGCAGCCACTCCAGCCCGACTGCGCCGGCAATGACCAAAGCCACCGCCCACCAGACATGTTTGGGGTAGGCCAGCGCAAAGGCGAGGCCGACGGCGAAGAATGCGGCGGCGCGTTCGAGATCAACGGAAAATGCGGTGCGCGGCCGATAGCCGATTGGCCCCAGGGTCACGGCGACAAGGGCGGCGAACAGGCCCCAGGCGCCGATCCTTAATAAAGTCTGTGCTGTCATGAATGCTTCATAAACCAGAATTTGTCGCAAGGGCAGTGCGGCATTTTCTGGTCTGCATTGGCCGGCGCGGCGGGCTATTCCGCGATGGAGACGCTAGGCCAGTCCGGCATAATCGGCCTGATCAGTCTCGCTCAGTGCCTTCATCATCAGCCCCTGGAAAATGGGCTCTTTCTCGTCGCGGTGGGCAACGATCCGCGGCAGTCCATTGATCCGGCACACCAGGGCGCTGCTCAGTGCTGCGGTTATTTCAGCTTCCATTATCGGGAAGGCGCGGGCGCCGGGGCCGACGATCAGGATATGGGCCGGGTCGAACACGGCCATCATGCGGCTCAGGCCGAAACCAATGGCGCGGCCAGCCAGCTTGAACGCAAGGGTGGCGCTGCGGTCGCCTGCCTGGGCGCGCGCAATCAACCCGTCATATTCGGCGGCAGGAACGGCCGGGGCCGGGGGGGCGGTCTCGGGTACGGAATAGGCGCTGCGCAACACGCCATAGTCGGCAGCATAGGCTTCGATGCATCCGCGCATGCCGCAGCGGCAAAGGGCGCCGTTGGGAATGTGGTTCATGTGGCCAAATTCGGTAGCGCCTTCGTCGCCACGGCCCAGTATCTGACCACGGAAGGTCATGCCCATGGCCACGGTAGAGCCGACAAAAACGGTGGCCACACTGGCATCGTGCAGGGCGGGGTCGAGCCAGCGCGCGCCTTCGGCCAGCAGGCGGCCACGCTTGTAGAGGGTGACAGGCAGGGCCAGCTGTTCCGCCAGATCATTTCCAAATGGCTTGCCGGCGAGATTGGCGATGGGTGACCATTTCAGCCCGTGGCCGGCGCGATCAAGAATGCCCTGTACCGAAATGGCGACGCGGCGAATTGGTGGTGCGTCTTCGGCATTGCGCACCTGCAAGTGGTGCAGCCGCTCGGCCAGGAATGCGGTGGGCGAGACACTTAGAAAAGTGCTGGGGTCGATGGGGGTCTCGATGCGGTCGACCAGGACGCCGCCATAGTCAACCAGCGACAGGCGGGCGCGATTGACGTCAACTTCGATCAAGGCCACGGCGCAGGCGGCCCGATTGAACCCCACCAGGGTGGCGGGGCGCCCACGCATGCGAGCATCCAGTCTGGCGGTGGTGAGTTCAGTGATGACGCTTTGGGCAATCAGGTCGTGCGTTATGACGGTAATGCTGGCGTGACTGAGGCCGGTGGCCGCGGCGAGGGCCGTGCGCGACAGCGCACCCTGCAGCCGCAGGGCGCCAAGCACCAGTCCCCGGTTTTGTCGCCGGACGCTGTCACTGTCGCTGACGTTACGCGCCAAGCAGTATTCTCCTCACCTCAAACGCAACACATCATCGTCTGGCGTGTAGCGCAAACTGTATTTATTTCGAGTTGCGAAATTGATGTTGACTCGGTCTG
This sequence comes from uncultured Devosia sp., assembly GCA_963975955.1. GTDB lineage: Bacteria > Pseudomonadota > Alphaproteobacteria > Rhizobiales > Devosiaceae > Devosia. The sequence goes on along the minus strand of CAXBKI010000367.1, from coordinate 1,932 downwards.
TTGGGGCATGCGACTTCTTTTTTTGAGCAGTGAAATTAATGCTCAGGGCGCCGGTGGAGGGGGCCCGCTGGGGCCAAGCCACCGGCACGAATATGGGCAGGAGGACTGGCCCATGAGGGAGGACTGACATGAACAAGTTTCTAACGGTTATGCTGTGCACGACCGTCATCTCCGGCATGGCCGGAATGGCCCATGCGGCCGATGTCGTGGTCGGGGTGTCATGGAACAATTTCCAGGAAGAGCGCTGGAAAACCGATGAGAGTGCCATCAAGGCCGTACTCGACGCGGCTGGCGCCAAGTACATCTCTGCCGACGCGCAGTCGTCTGCCGCCAAGCAGCTGACAGACATTGAAAGCCTGATCAGCCAGGGTGCCAATGCCATTATCGTGCTGGCCCAGGACAGCGAAGCGGTCGGCCCAGCCGTGGCTGCCGCTGTTGCCGAAGGTATCCCCGTGGTCGGCTATGACCGCCTGATCGAAAATCCAGACGCCTTCTACCTGACGTTCGACAACAAGGAAGTCGGGCGCCTGCAGGCGCAGGGCGTCTATGCCGTGCAGCCCAAGGGCAACTACGTCTTCATCAAGGGCAATTCGGCTGATCCCAATGCCGACTTCCTGTTTGCCGGCCAGATGGAAGTGCTGCAGTCTGCCATTGACGCCGGTGACATTACCAATGTCGGCGAAGCCTATACCGACAACTGGAACCCGGAAGTCGCACAGGCAAACATGGAGCAGTTCCTGACTGCCAATGACAACAAGGTGGATGCTGTCGTGGCGTCCAATGATGGTACGGCTGGTGGCGCCATTGCGGCGCTGGCAGCGCAGGGACTTGCTGGTTCCGTGCCGGTTTCGGGCCAGGATGGTGATCACGCCGCGCTCAACCGCATTGCGTTGGGTACTCAGACCGTCTCGGTCTGGAAGGACGCTCGTGAGCTGGGCAAGAAGGCCGCTGAAGTGGCGCTCGAACTGGCTGGCGGCACCGACCTGGATGCAGTGACCGGCGTCGTGCCGTTCTCGGGCGGACCCAAGGGCGTGGCGATGAGCGCATTCTTTATTGCCCCGGTCGCGATCACCAAGGACAACCTCGACGTCGTCATCGATGCTGGCTGGGTGGCCAAGGATGTCGTGTGCCAGGGCGTGGCGGCAGGTTCGGTCGCCGCCTGCGACTAACATCTGATCCACAGTTCGCTGTGAAAAAAGATGGTGCCGCGGCGCGCGCGCTGCGGCACTGTCATACAGGTAGGCGCCGTCCACCGGATGGCTGGGCGCTTCGCCGTCGGGGAGAATAGACTTGGCTGATCAACCTGCCATTCAAAGTGCCGCCCATCCCAGTTCCTATGCACGTCATCCGCTGCAGCGGTTTCTCATCGCCACGGAACTGGACACGCGCCTGCTCGGCATGGTCGGCGCGCTGGCCATTATCTGGGTGGGATTTCATGTATTTTCCGGCGGCCTGTTCCTGACGCCGCGCAATCTGTGGAACCTGTCCGTGCAGACCTCGTCTGTGGCTGTCATGGTCACCGGCATGGTGCTGGTCATCGTCACCCGCAATATCGACCTTTCGGTCGGCTCCATTCTCGGGCTCGTCGCCATGGTGATGGGGGTGATGCAGACCGACATTCTGCCCAACCAGCTCGGGTTGGGTCTGGGACATCCGCTGATCTGGGTGCTGTCGCTGGCGATCGGATTGTTGACCGGCGTTGCCATCGGGGCGCTGCAGGGGACCATCATTGCCTATCTGCGGGTGCCCGCTTTCATCGTGACGCTGGGCGGGTATCTTGTCTGGCGAGGCGCGGCCTGGTGGGTCACCATGGGGCGCACCGTGGCACCGATGGATCCGACTTTCCAGCTGATGGGTGGCGGGCCGACGGGGTCTGTCGGCGCGTTCTGGAGCTGGGTCATTGGACTGGGCGCCTGCGCTGCGATCATTATC
>CAXBKI010000366.1:0-3834 GCA_963975955.1 uncultured Devosia sp. | reverse complement strand
GCGCTGATGCCGATAATCGGCGAGGGTGACTTCGAGCTCGACGAGAAGCAGCGCTCGGCCACCTTCACCGATGCCGGCATCGAAAAGCTCGAGGCCAGGCTGGCCGCGGACGGCCTGCTGAAATCGGATTCCATGTATGACGTGGAAAACGTCGCGCTGGTGCACCACGCCAATTCGGCGCTGCGCGCGCACAAGCTGTTCCGCAAGGACAAGGACTATATCGTCCGCAATGACGAAGTTGTGATCATCGACGAGTTCTCCGGCCGCATGATGCCCGGCCGCCGCTATTCGGAAGGCCTGCACCAGGCGCTCGAGGCCAAGGAACACGTCAAGATCCAGCCGGAAAACCAGACCCTGGCCTCGATCACCTTCCAGAATTACTTCCGCCTCTATGACAAGCTGGCCGGCATGACCGGTACGGCCGCCACCGAGGCCGAGGAATTCGCCGACATCTACAAGCTCGACGTGGTGACCATTCCCACCAACTTGCCTGATCAAGCAGTGCCAGGACCGCGGCCAGCCCGTGCTGGTGGGCACCACCTCGATCGAAAAATCCGAGATGCTGGCCGACCTGCTGCGCAAGAAGAATGTCGGCTCGATGAACGTGCTCAATGCCCGTCACCACGAGCAGGAAGCCTTCATCGTCGCCGATGCGGGCCTGCCCGGCGCCATCACTATTGCCACCAACATGGCCGGCCGCGGCACCGACATTCAGCTCGGCGGCAATCTGGAAATGCGCATCGAAAAAGAGGCCGCCGGCCTTGAAGGCGCCGAGCGCGACGCCAAGATCGCCGAGATCAAGCGCACTATTGCCGAGGACAAGGCCAAGGCCCTGGCCGCCGGCGGGCTGATGGTGATCGGCACAGAGCGCCATGAAAGCCGGCGTATCGACAACCAGCTGCGTGGCCGCTCCGGCCGTCAGGGCGATCCGGGCCATTCGGCCTTCTTCCTGAGCCTGCAGGACGATCTGATGCGCATCTTCCCGGTCGACAGCATGGATACCATGCTGGGCAAGCTGGGCCTCGAACAGGGCGAATCCATCACCCACCCCTGGGTGTCCAAGGCCATCGAGCGGGCCCAGGGCAAGGTGGAAGCGCGCAATTTCGATATCCGCAAGAACATCCTGAAATACGACGACGTGATGAACGATCAGCGCAAGGTGATCTTCGAGCAGCGCCTGGAAATGATGGATGCCGAGGACATCAGCGAGATCGTCATCGACATGCGGCACGACGTGATCGACAATATCGTCGCCAAGGCCATTCCACCCCGCTCCTACCCCGAACAGTGGAAGGCCGAACAGCTGCAGGCCGCTGCCAAGACCTATCTCAATATCGACGTCCCCGTCACCGAATGGGCTGCCGAGGACGGCATCGATGCCGAGACCGTCACCCAGCGGCTGATTGCTGCCGCCGATGAGCAGACCGCTGCCAAGGAAGCCCGCACCATCGCCGCCATGCAGGCTGCCGGATCGGCCAATCCGACCGTCATGCGCCAGGTGGAAAAGTCCATCGTCCTGCAATCGATCGACGGGCTGTGGCGCGAGCACCTGGTAACGCTCGACCACCTGTCCAAGGTCGTCGGCTGGCGCGGCGTTGCCCAGCGCGACCCGCTCAACGAATACAAGCAGGAAGCCTATGAGCTGTTCCAGAACCTGTTGGAAAACCTGCGCGAACTGGTGATCACCCAGCTCAGCCATGTCGAGCTGCAGCCGCGCCCGGTCGCGCCGCCCACGCCCGATCTGAGCGCCCTGCGCGAAACCCATATCGATCCGCTGACCGGCGAAAACGATGCGGATGGTGGCGACACCATCGCCGATTCCCTGGGCGCCACGGGCGGCGACCCCTCGCTCAAGCCGATCGACCCCAAGCTGCTGGTCGGCGTCTCGCGCAATGCCCCCTGCCCCTGTGGCTCGGGCAAGAAGTTCAAGCACTGCCACGGCCAGCTCTAGGCCGGCCTCGCAGCTCCCAAACAAACCACAAGGCCCGGACATGTGTCCGGGCCGTGGCTGTTTATCCAGTCTGGCAGTGTTGCCGGCACGGACCGGCTAGACCAGCGCCACGATGGTCTTCCTGCGCCACACCAGCATGTACCAGCTGCTCTGCAGCACCAGCATCATGGTGAAACTGGCGGCCATGGCCACCCAGATCCCGGTCAGGCCCAGCCCGGTCTGGCTCAGCACGATCGCCCCTGGCAGCTCGATCCCCAGAATGCAGGTGAGCGAAAGCACCATGGGCGCCAGCACAGTGCCGCTCGAGCGCATGACACCGGAAAACACCACGCTGCCGCCAAAGGCGAGGATGCTCCACAGTACCACATGCAGCAGCGTTTCGGTCATCGCGATCACGGCCGGATCGGTGATGAACAGCGCGATCAGCCGGTCGCTGAACAGATAGGCCACCAGCACCAGCGTGCCGGTGACGACCAGATTCATCACCAGGCCCGTCCGGGTGATGGCGCCCAGCTGATCCACCCGCCCGCCGCCGATGGCCTGCGCCCCGAAGATCGAGGCGGCAATGCCGATCGACATGGCCGGAAACTGCACATAGCTCATCACCTGCCCCAGCGCGCCATAGGCCGCCGTGGCATCCGAGCCGAACCTGTTGACCAGCCCGACCACGACAATGCCCGAGACCGACGACACCACCATCGGGAGCGAGCATGGCCGCCAGCAGCTTGCCGTCGGGCGCCAGGGGCAGCGCCCGCGCCCGCAGATAGACAAACAGGAACACGAGCACCGTCACAAAGCCCGATATGGACGCCGCCGCCGCCGCATTGACGCCCAGCTGCGGCAGGCCGAACCAGCCCTGGATCAGGGCGGGGGTCACCAGCGCGGTAACGGCCAGCGACAGGATCAGCGAAAACAGCGGCGTCATGGTATCGCCCACGCCCCGCAGCACCGATGTGGCCACGATGAACAGGAAGAAACCCGGCATACTGGCCAGCATGATCCGCGCATAACCGGCGGTGATCGGCGCGATATCGGCCGGCACGCCCAGGACGCTGAGGATCTGGTCGGTCCAGATCACCCCGACTACTGCCACCACCACGCCCATGGCAAAGGCGGTGATCAGCGTGGTGCCGGCAACCTGCTTGACCTTGTCGATATTGCGCGCCCCCCAGGCCTGCCCGATCAGGACGGTCGAGCCTGACGACAGCCCGATCAGAAAGCTCAGCAGGAAGAACAGGATGGGAAAGAACGTTGCGATGGCCGCCAGCGCGTCAACGCCGATCATCTGCCCGACATAGATCGCGCTGACGGTGCCCGAAAGCGCCTGCAGGATATTGGCCGCCATCAGCGGCACCAGGAAAATGGCGAACCGCTGCCAGAGGGGCCGGGATTGGGGGATCATTTGAACACTCCGAGAAATCTGGATAACTCACCACGTCGCCGGCCCCGGGGGCAGATGGCGCTGAACCGGGGGCTCAGACCGCTGCAGGGACCGATTGACCTTCCATCTCGGAGGGCTGGCTGGACGGGCCGGAGAGGCTTGGAAATGCTGTAGGTGCAGTGTCTATGCCCGCCACGACAGGCCGTCAATGTCGATCTTGGCGCGCCAATCAGCGCGGTGAATGGCAGCGATCAGCACAAGTCATCGCCTCAGGCGCAATTTCCCGATGCGCCAGATGCCGCCGGACGCTAAGGCTTGCTCATGACCAGAACGGCCCGCGATCGCTTCAATGACCAGTTTGCCGCCGGGGCCCGTGCCTGCCTGCCCGTGGTCATCTCGGTTGCCGCCTATGGCCTGGTCTGGGGCGTGCTGGCCCGCGGCGCCGGGCTGACCCTGCTCGAAGTTGTCCTGATGAGCGGCCTGGTATTCGCCGGCTCGGCCC
>CAXBKI010000365.1:0-3835 GCA_963975955.1 uncultured Devosia sp. | reverse complement strand
AGTGGCCCGCACATTCCGGATAAACTCGATACCGTCCATCACCGGCATGTTGATGTCGGTAATGACCACATCAACCATCTCGGTTTTGAGCACGTCCAGGCCCTGCTGGCCGTCCTGAGCCTGCAAAACCTCAAAGCCGGCATTGCTCAGAGTGTGGTGCAGCATGGCGAGGATCGTCCTCGAATCGTCCACAGTTAGAACCCGCAATGTCGTCATCCTCTCATCATTCCTGAAAACTGGGCCTCAAGACCCAGGCGCTCGACCGCGCTCGTCAAAGCTGCGCTCGGTTGTTCGATAGCGAACTCGAAGTGGTTTCGGTGCGCAGTTTCGGCCGCGCTGATCAGCATGAACAAGGCATTGGTGCTGACGCGCTCGACGGCATCGGCAGCCACCGTGACGGACCCGATTTCGATCGCGTCAAGCAGCCCGTCCCTGATTCCATCAAGCGAATCCAGGTCGATGATCGCTGGCAGCGCGATGGACTTACCGGCCTTGTTGCTCATGTCTATTGCTTGCCCCCGGAGATTTCTCCAGAAGCCACTTTCCACTTGAACGGTTTAAGAAGTGCTAAGTTCGGCCAGCATCGTTGCGCCAGTCTGGCTATTTCCATGCAGCGATCGATAAAGTTCCGCCGCGAGACCGTTTCCGGCGCCACAAGCATGGTCTTCTGCCGCGTGGTTTCTCTTGCTTTGGTCGCTGGCCGGGGGGTAACGCAGACATATTAGTCGAGATCGGACCTACCATGACCAACACCATCGCCCTGACTGGCCTCGCGCGCGAGCTCGCCGCCCGCGCCGAAACCGGCAATCCCATTCGTGTGGGGGTCATCGGGTCAGGTGAGATGGGCACCGATCTGGTCACCCAGATGTCGCTGATGCGCGGCATCGAGATGGCGGCAATCGCCACGCGTCGCCCCCATACGGCCCGTCGCCGATTCGCCGGCCCAGGCGACGGCAGCGATCGAAGCGGGCAAGATCGCCATTACCTCCGCCGAAACCCTGGTCACGACCCCCAATATCGATGTCGTCATCGATGCGACGGGAAAGCCTGGCGTGGCCGCCGATTATGACCTGATGGCCATGGAGCATGGCAAGCACCTGGTAATGATGAACGTGGAAGCCGATGTCACCATCGGCCCCTATCTCAAGGCGCAGGCCGATCGCCTCGGCGTGGTCTATTCGGTGGGCGCGGGCGACGAGCCCAGCTCCTGCATGGAACTGATCGAGTTCGTCTCGGCGCTCGGCCTGCCCATCGTGGCTGCCGGCAAGGGCAAGAACAACCCGCTCCGGCACGACGCCGTGCCCGACGACTATCGCGCCGAGGCCCAGCGCCGGAACATGAATCCGCGCATGCTGGTCGAGTTCATTGATGGCTCAAAGACCATGGTCGAGATGTGCGCCATCGCCAATGCCACTGGCCTGGTGCCCGACGTGCCCGGCATGCACGGCCCCGCGACCGACCGTGACAACATGGCCAAGGTGCTGATCCCAAAGGCCGATGGCGGCATCCTCAACAACAGCGGCGTGGTTGATTTCACGGTCGCCAAGGGCGTGGCGCCCGGCGTGTTCGTCATCGTCAAGGCCGAGCATCCGCGGATCATCGAGCGCATGGATGATCTGCATATCGGGCATGGCCCCTACTACGCCTTTTTCCGGCCCTATCACCTCACGAGTCTCGAAGTGCCGCTGACCTGCGCCCGCATCATGCTGCATGGCAAACCCGACATGGTGCCGCTGCCGCAGCCGGTTGCCGAAGTCTGCGCCGTTGCCAAGCGCGATCTCAAACCCGGCGAAACCTTTGATGCCATTGGGGAAACCTGCTATCGCAGCTTCACCATGCGCATCGGTGACAGCCGCGCTGCCAAGACCGCACCGGTCAGCAAGGGCCAGTTGCTGACGCAGGCCAACAGTCAGCCCGACACCTCCACGCGGCTGTTTGCCCTGCGCCAGGCCCAGGACCGCATGCTCGGTCTGCCGTGACACATCCGCCCGATTGGGGCACAGATGGCGGGACCGCTCCGACGCATATCTTGATCTTTGCCGGCGCATGACTTAATTCCTGACCAAGGATATCAGGATAAAACCCATGGATGCGATTTTTGATCCACGCGCGCCCCAGCGTGTTCGACACGAAACCCGCATGCGCCTGCTTGAGGTCATCGGCATCCTCGACCTGACCCCACGCTCAAGGGCGACATGACCGGCTTCGCCGCTCCCGGCCATGCCGATCACATCAAGGTCTTCTTCTTTCCTGAGGGCGTCGCGCCAAAGCTGGTGCCCATCGGCCCGCGCGGTGCCGAGTTCGCCCCGGGCGAACAGCCGCAGATGCGCGACTACACTCCGCGCCGTTATGACGTTGCAGCGGGCACGCTCGTTCTCGATTTCGTCCTGCATGGCGACGGCCCGGCATCGAGCTGGGCGGCGGCGGCCAGCCCTGGCGACAAACTGGTGATTGGCGGCCCGCGTGGTTCGCTGATCGTGCCGATGGCATTTGACTGGTACCTGCTGGCCGGCGACGAGACCGCCATTCCCGCCCTGGCCCGCCGCATCGAGGAATTGCCGCGCGGCGCCAAGGTCATCGCCATTGTCGAGGTGGACAGCCCCGCCGAACACCAGCCCTTTCCCGGCGCGGCCGATGTCAGCCTGACCTATGTCTACCGCAATGGCGCGCCAGCCGGCCAGACCAGCCTGATCCTGGACCGGCTCAAGGTGACCCGTTTCCCCCAGGGCACTGCCTACGCCTATGTTGCGGGCGAAAGCGCCATGAGCAAGGCCGTACGCGCGCATTTGACCCATGAGCGTGGCTTCGACCCCGAATATGTCAAGGCCGCCGGCTACTGGCTGCTGGGGACCGCCGACGCGCAGGAGCCGCACTAGTCACCGGCGCTGGCTTGCCCTGCCATGCCCTCCCGTGACATGAAAAAGACACGCAGCTTTGGCGGCGCCCATCTGCGGCCCCGCCCCGTCCACAAAGGCACGCCACATGAGCATTGTTGCAACAATTCTGGTGGCGCTCATCGCGTTGCTCCACATCTACATCCTGATCCTCGAGATGTTCCTGTGGACCACGCCGCGCGCCCTCAAGGCCTTTGGCCTGACGCCCGAATTTGCCGCCCAGACCAGGGCAATGGCGGCCAATCAGGGCCTCTATAACGGCTTTCTCGCCGCCGGGCTGATCTGGAGCCTGCTCTATCCCCTGCCCGGCTTTGCCTGGCAGATCGCCATGTTCTTTCTCGCCTGCATTGCAGTCGCCGGCATTTTCGGCGCGGTGACCGCCAGCCGGAAGATCCTGTTCATCCAGACCGTCCCGGCAGTTGCGGCAATGCTGGCGCTGATGTTCGCCTGAAATGGCCAGGCCATCGCTCGACGACATTGAACGAACGGTCCAGCGCCTGGAGCAGCGCTACGACAACACACCGCACTTTGCCGCCTACCGCATGCTCTGCCGGCGCTTCGAAGCCGACCTCGATGACCGCCGGGACCTGGCCCTGGCCAAGTCCGCGGCGCTCATGTTGATCAAGCAGCTTGAGGCCGCCTCCTAGCCGGCAAGCGCCGCCAGCACCCGTACCCAGGAACGGATGCCGCGGTGAAAGCTCGCCAGATCATATTTCTCGTTGGGGCTGTGGATGGCGTCGTCGATCTGGGCAAAGCCGATCAGCAGGGTATCGAGCCCCAGGATGCGCTTGAAATCGCCGGCCACGGGAATCGAACCGCCCGAACCGGTCATTACCGCCGGCTTGCCCCACTCGGCCGACAGCCCGCCCAGCGCCTGCTGCAGATAGGTGCCGTCGCTCGGCACGGTAATGGCGGGCGAGCCGCCATGCGCGGTGAATTTT
>CAXBKI010000364.1:0-3861 GCA_963975955.1 uncultured Devosia sp. | reverse complement strand
GACCAGCTGGGTGACCACCAGCACCTGACCACTGTTTTTCCCCGTCTCGGCATCGGCAATGTGGTAGCGCACGATGGTGGCTACCGGCATCCAGCGGCCCGAGGCATTGCTCAGCCGCCATTCGAGCTTTTCACCCAGTTCGTTGAACGGGCCCAGCGTCTGCCCGCCCGGCTCCTTGTCGATATTGAAGCCATAGACGATGGAAAACCGCAGATCACCCTCGCTGACATGGACCGGATAGCCCTTGTAGCCCGGGCAGGCCCAGCTGGCCCCGAAATCATCGGCATCAAGCACGAGGCAGTCGGTTTCGAGCTTGAGGTCAGTATAGGCGCTGGTGAAGCCCGACTGCGCCAGCACCGGGGCGCCGGCCGATGCCCACCCCAGCACCGAGAGCAGGAGCAGGCGACCCATGGTGAGATTGGCGCGCATCGGCATTGGCAACACTCCCTCAAATTATTCCTTCATGATGCAGATCAATGTGCTGGCTTCAAGGCCGTTGCATTGTGGCAGGCACACAAGGAGACCACGCTGATGTTCAAGAACCTGCTGATTGCCACCGATGGCTCGGAACTGGGCAACAAGGCGCTGGCGGCCGGCCTGGAACTGGCCCGCCTCAATGGCGCCAGTGTCACCATCATGACCGCCTCTGACCCGGTGACCACCGTCTTCGGCGCGGGTGGCTTTGGCACCATCGATGCCGGCTCCATCATCGAGGAACTTGAAAGGCGCTATGCCGCTGAAGCGGCAACGCTGCTGGCGGCCGCGGCCGCCGAGGCGCAAATCGCCGGCGTGACGGCACGCACGCTGCACCTGCCCGGGCACCGGCCGGCCGATGCCATTGTGCAGCTGACCGCCGATGAGGGCTGCGATACCATCGTCATGGGATCGCATGGCCGGCGCGGATTCCAGCGCCTGCTGCTGGGCAGCCAGGCCGCCGAAGTGCTGGCGCGCGCGGCCGTACCGGTGCTGATCATCAAGTAAGCATGGCTGCTGCCATGCTATTGTGCCTTGCCTTTGAGGGCCGTATTGGGCAGAACCTGCCCTGTTCCGTCCCTCTTTTGAACGGCATGAAGCCATATGAACATCGACGCCATCCCGACCGGCAAGAACCCGCCCGACGACCTCAATGTGATCATCGAAGTGCCCATGGGCGGCGAGCCCATCAAGTACGAGATCGACAAGGCCAGCGGCGCGCTGTTCGTTGACCGCTTCCTTTATACGCCCATGCGCTATCCGGGCAATTATGGCTTCGTGCCCCACACCCTGTGCGGTGACGGCGACCCGCTCGACGTCATCGTGATGAATTCGCGCCCGCTGGTGCCCGGCGCCGTGGTGCGCTGCCGCCCGATCGGCGTGCTGTTCATGGAAGACGATGGCGGCCAGGACGAAAAGATCCTCGCCGTGCCGGTCTCCAAGCTCACCCGCATGTATGACGCCGTCAAGGATATCGGCGACATGCAGGAAATCCAGGTCGAGCGGGTCAAGCACTTCTTCACCCACTACAAGGATCTCGAGCCCGGCAAATGGGCCAAGATAAGCCATGTCGGCGGCTATGAAGACGCCAAGAAGGTGATTCTGGACTCCATCGAGCAGCATAATAAATCGGTCTGATCGACCTGCCTGAGGGGGCGCCGGGCGCCCCTTCATCGTCTGATCAGCCAATGGCCCCGGAGGCGCGCGCATTGACTGGCACCATTGTGATCCTCAATGGCCCGCCGCGCGCTGGCAAGTCATCAATTGCAGCGGCCATGCAGGCCGAACTGCCCGGTCCCTGGATCAATCTGGGTGTGGATGGGCAAAATCGCGCCCTGCCCAAAACCCTGCTGCCGGGCATCGGCCTGCGCCCCGGCGGGGAACGGCCCGATCTCGAGCCGATGGTCAAGACACTCTATCTGGCGCTTTATGATTCAGTGGCTGCCTGTGCCCGGCGCGGGCTCAATGTGGTGGTCGATGTCGGCCACCATGACCATTATTCGCGTCCGCTGGGCATATTGCCTGCCTGTGCCCGCCTGCTGAGCGGTCTGGACGTGCTGTTTGTGGGAGTGCATTGCCCCCTTGATGTCATCATGGCCCGTCGCAACGCCCAGCCAGACAGCCTTTATGTAAAGGGCGAGGGCGTGCCCGCTCCGGTGCAGCGCTGGCAGGACGCCGTGCATCTGCCCGGCATCTATGACCTTGAACTCGATACCGGCGCATTGTCGCCCTCAGACTGCGTTGCCCGCATCAACCAGGCCCTGGCCGCCGCACGACAACCCACGGCCTTTGCCCGGCTCGCGATGCAGGGCGACCAACCCGCCTAGCGGCCCAGGCCCAGGCCCATGCGCGCCAGGAGCCGGTCGCGCAGGATAAACTGGTGATAGAGCGCCGCCCCGATATGGCCGATCAGCAGCGCGATGAGCAGTTTGGAGACGATATCGTGGGTGCGGAACGGCAGGACGGTGCCGAAATCGGGCAAGGGCAGTGCCGCGGCCCCAAACAGCTGCTGATTGGCCCCGGTGAGAATGAGCGTCGCCATGCCGCTGCCCACCATCACCAATATGACCACATAGAGCGCCCCATGCACCAGCCGGGAGGCCCGCGCCTGCAGCGCCGGCATGCCCGGCTGGTCGGGCGGGCGGCGATCCGCATAGAGCCACCAGACGATCCGCAGCACCGTCAGCAGGCCAACCAGCACTCCCGTCACCGCATGCGCCCGCAGCAGGGTCAGCTCGCCCGCCGCATCGGTGCTGCGTTCGGCCGCCAGCCCGCTTATCAGCATGCCCAGGATCGCCACGGCGGTGATCCAGTGAATGGCGATGGCGACCCCGCCATAGCGGCTGGAACTGCTTTTCCACGGCATTGTGAACTCCTTGCACGAGCGGCGATGACCGCCTATAGATAGCATACTATCTACTTAAATAGCAAGCTATGTAATGGCACTGGATCGCGAGACCTCGCTCGGATATCTCAGCAATTGGGCGGCGCGGCTGTTTACCCGGGCCCTTGAGCGCCGGCTGGCCCCGACCGGTCTGACCACGGCCTATATGCCCATCCTGTTCGCGCTGGCCGATGGCGGCGCGCTGACGCAGAAAAGCCTTGCCCGACGCGCGGCGGTGGAGCAGCCCACCATGGCGGCCACGCTCAAGCGCATGGAGCGCGACGGCTTTGTGCTGCGCCAGGCCGACCCGCGCGACGGGCGCAGCGCGCTAGTTTCCCTGACCGCGCGGGCACGCCAGCATCTGGCAAGTGTCGAAGCGACCGCCGATGCGCTCAATGACATGTCAATGGCGGCGCTGGCCCCCGCCGAACGCCAGGCCCTGCGCTGGCAATTGCTGCAGGTGATTGCAGCGCTCGAGGCCGATGAGGAAGCCGCGCGCTCCTAGAGCTGGCGGCAGGCGCCGACCCGACCCTACGGCGCGGGGGGCGTCTGGCCGCGCAGCGCCGCCACCTCGGCCCGCAAGGCCCGCACCTCGGCCAGGATGCTGGCGGTATCCTCATGCAGCGCCTGCCGGTCGGACGAGGCGCTGGCTTCGGTTTCCTCCTGCATGGCCGAAACGATAACGCCGATGAACAGGTTGAGCACCGCATAGGTGGACAGCAGGATGAACGGCACGAAGAACATCCAGGCCAGCGGAAACGCCTCCATCACCGGGCGCACAATGCCCATCGACCAGCTTTCCAGCGTCATCACCTGGAACAGCGTATAGAGCGAGGCGCCCAGGCTGCCGAACCAGTCGGGAAAGCTGCCCCCGAACAGATTGGTGGCCATCACCGCCGCCACATAGAACAGCATCGCCATCAGCAGCACGATCGAACTCATGCCCGGCAGCGCCGCCACCAGCCCGCCCACCACGCGCCGCAGCGCCGGCAGCGTCGACACCA
>CAXBKI010000363.1:0-3883 GCA_963975955.1 uncultured Devosia sp. | reverse complement strand
TATGGTGAGTATGGCGATTTATGTTACTTTAGAGGGGAAAATCCCTAGAACCCCCTCATGGTGGAAGCTCCATAGCTATTGCGACAGATTCCCATTAATCATCAGTGTGGCGCAGTACGGGTTTGGCAGACTGCGCCGTAAAGGGAAGAAGAACCGGTCAATGCAAGGGACTATCGCCAAGTGTGGAAACCTGTCCTTTCCTGGCGTTGACAAGTACGGCCACGATGATGGCTGCGATGCACCCCCGCTCGCCGCAAGTCCCAAGCCATAACCCTGAATCAGCGCATCACCGGCTGACTGCACCAGTTCGGCATCGCCGACTTCCCGACCGCGATACAGAGAAGCAAATGCCTCGGGCATCCGACTGGCCGTGACGGAGACAGAAATGCTCGAAAGGATAGCCAGCCCCAACGCAACACCAATCTGTTGCGACGCGTTGAACAACGCCGATGCGATGCCGGTCTCCTGTGCTTGCACACCCTTCACGGCCGTCAATGCCAGCGCAATGACCGCTCCCACGAAACCGAAGGCGGTGAGGAAGGCGGCTGGCATGAAGTGCCAGCTATAGTCGAGTTGTTGCCCGATGGTCGAAAGCCAGAACAATGCAGCGCTAGCGACCAGCGCAGCCGGAGCTGCGACCTCGCGCGGCGTAAAGCGCATGACAAGCTTTGAACTGACAACAGCACCAATGATGATACCCACCCCAAAGGGCAGAAACGCCATGGCGGTCAGGGTCGGGCTATAGCTGAGGATGTGCTGCAAATAGAGCGTCAGCAAATAGATCATGCCCATGGGGCCGAAGCCCAGCAGCAGCATGGCCAGGTACGAACCGGATCGGTTGCGATCCTTGAACAAGCGGAGCGGCAAAAGTGGATCACTGCTGCGCGACTGTAAAACCAAGAACAGCGGCAGCAGGATAGCCGTAGTGGCGAATGCAATGAGCGTAATGCCATCGGTCCAGCCATGTTCACCACCACGGGTAATTCCATAGACGAGTGCTGCCATGCCGATGATGCTGGAAAGCGCTCCCGTCAGGTCGGGGCGTCCCTTGTGCAATTCCGCTTCGACAAGTGTTCTCGAACCAGCGAGCACCGCCAAACCGATGGGTACATTGATGAAGAACGCCCAACGCCAGCCAAGCAGGCCTGTCAGAAATCCTCCAAGAATCAATCCAGCAATAATGCCAAGGCCAGACATTGCTCCGTAGACGGCCATGGCCTTGTTGCGCTCCTTGCCTTCCGGAAAGGTCGTGGCGATCAACGCCAGGGCATTGGGCGCTGTCAATGCTGCGCCGAACCCTTGGAGGCCGCGCGAGGCAATCATGCTCACGGTGTCCTGGGCCAGGCCAACGAGAAGCGATGCAACCGTAAAGATCGCCATGCCGACCTGCAACATACGCCGACGTCCATACAGATCGCCCAGCCTGCCACCGAACAGGAGCAATCCGCCAAAGGCGAGAATGTACGCATTGATCACCCAAGGCAGGTTCGCTGCCGAGATTCCGAGGTCATTCTGGAGTGTTGGCAACGCAATATTTGCGATCGTATCGTCAAGCACCACCATGAGCTGGGCGGTGGCGATAACGGCCAAGGCCAGACCGAGTGGGCGCTCTGGTCGCCTGAGTGAGAAGGGGACTCTGTGGACATCGATTAACTCCTTTGTGTTTAGTGCGATTACCGAACACCGGTTGCGCTGACTTTTCACAAAAGGGTAATCGTTCCAATGGTTGGAAGGTCAAGGCTGCGTTTGCATGCCTTGCACAGAGAGACTGTCGGCATCGGCCAGGTCTTATCAATAGCCGTGCATTTGGCAGCCCGTCGGCACAGAGCACTCGACAAATCAAAGTCTGAGGCTCCGCAGTTGACCTTACCAGCGTTGGAAAGACTAGATTGGTCGCTGGGACGATCAGGTTCCTCAATTCTCTGATTCTGTGAAGGAGTTCGATATGTATCGATTCAACGTTAACGGCATGACCTGTGGCCACTGCACATCCGCCGTCGAAAAAGCCATTAAAAGTATCGACCCACAGGCGGAAGTATCTACAGATATAGAACACGCCGAGGTCACCGTGCGCAGCCAGGTCAATGAGGCGCGTATCAGTGATGCCATCCGCGAGGCTGGGTACGATAATCAGCACCTTGCCGGGTAATCATTCAGGTCAGGGCAAGGACGCCGCTTCTGAAGTAGACGCGTCAGCGCTTCTCTTTCCCGCGACGTTGCGTGCAATTGGGTTCAATCCCGATAGCCCCGAAGCGCGTGGAATTAAGTTCTCGCTCACCCTTAGGCGTTCCTTTCACTACGCCATCCCCGGCCAGACCGCTGATAATCGGGCAGTCCGGCCGAGCGTCGCCCTGGCAGTTTTCCGCCAGGTGCTTGAGTGCACGGCTCATTTTCTGGAGTTCGCGCGCCTTGAGCTCAAGCTCCGCGACATGCTCAAGCGCAAGACGTTTGACGTCGGCGCTCGCACGACCCCGGTCGCGCCAGAGCGCAACCAGTTCATTCATCTGCGCCACCGAAAACCCGAGATCCCGTGCGCGCCGGATGAAGCGCAGGGTTTGCACATCCTTGTCCGAGTAATCCCTGTATCCAGCTTCGGTTCGCAACGCTTCCGGAATCAAGCCGATCGATTCGTAGTAGCGGATCATCTTCGCCGATACACCCGATGCCTCCGCTGCCTTTCCAATATTCATAGCCATGCCTCTCCAGATAACATCAAGCCTGCACTGTGGCAGGCTCGGTTGTCCTTATTTCGCTTGTGCAAATTCCACCTGTCTCTGCGACACGTCGTTGTCGTCCGTCCCCATGGGTGAGCGGAAATGACGCAATCTCAGTGCATTGCCGAGTACAAACACCGACGACAGTGCCATGGCGCCGGCAGCGAAGACGGGCGAAAGCAGGATGTCGTAGGCCGGATAGAGCACACCTGCCGCGACCGGAATCAAAGCCGTGTTGTAGGCAAACGCCCAGAACAGATTTTGTCGGATGTTGTCGATGGTTGCCTTCGACAAGGCGATCGCCTTTGGCACACCTTGCAGGTTACCCGACATCAGCACCACATCAGCCGCTTCAATGGCAATGTCCGTACCTGTGCCAATGGCAAGACCTACATCCGCTTCGGCCAGAGCGGGAGCGTCGTTGATGCCATCACCGACGAACGCCACCTTGCCGTGCTCTCCCTTAAGGCGGCGCACCGCGTCGACCTTGCCGTCCGGTAGCACTTCCGCCACCACCTCGTCGATCCCGAGTCGCGCCGCGATGGCCTTGGCCGTGTGGGCGTTGTCGCCGGTGATCATCGCGACCTTGAGCCCGAGATCGTGCAGGGCCTTGATGGCAGCAGGCGTCGTTTCCTTGATCGGGTCGGCAACGGCGATAATCGCCGCAAGCTTGCCCTCTATCGCAGCATAGAGCGGAGACTTACCCTCGTCGCCGAGGCGTTTGGCGACCTTGGAGAACGCCGCCACGTCGTGACCGAGTTCGCTCATGTAGCGGTCAGCACCTATCTCGACCCGCTTGCCACCGGCCTCAGCCTTCACGCCAAAACCCGTCACCGATTCGAAGTTCGACACGTCCGGCAGTGAGATGTTCTCCGCGGCGGCGGCGTTCACGATCGCACGGGCGATCGGGTGTTCGGATTTGGCCTCGATGGCCGCGACCAGAGCCAACACGTCTACGTGCTCGAATCCGGTGGCCAATTCCAGATCGGTGAGAGCCGGTTTGCCTTCCGTCAACGTGCCCGTCTTGTCAACGGCAACGACCTTGGCATCTTTCAACAACTGGAGTGCTTCACCCTTGCGGAAGAGCACGCCCAGCTCGGCACCGCGGCCAGTGCCGACCATGATCGAGGTCGGTGTGGCCAGCCCCATGGCGCAAGGGCAGGCGATGA
>CAXBKI010000362.1:0-3883 GCA_963975955.1 uncultured Devosia sp. | reverse complement strand
CGATTTCCACCCAGGGACAGGGTTTGTACGAATTTACCCGGGCGGCACGACAATTCGTGACCGCAGCCGACGTGGCGACCGGGCTGCTCACGGTCTTTGTGCGGCACACCTCGTGCTCGCTGCTGATTCAGGAAAACGCGGACGACGACGTCAAAACCGATCTTGACGGCTTCTTTGCGCGGCTGGTGCCCGAGGGAATGGACTGGCTGGTGCATACCACGGAAGGCCCCGACGACATGCCCGCCCATATCAAGTCGGCGCTGACCCAGACGTCGATCGGCATTCCGATCAGTGGGGGCGCACCAGTGCTGGGCACGTGGCAGGGGCTCTATCTCTACGAGCACCGGAGCAGGCCGCATCGGCGTGAGGTCGTGCTGCACCTGATAGGAGAGCGATAGTGGACCTTCTGGCGCAGTACTGGCTCTTCATCGCTGGTTTGATGGTCACGGGGGTCTGCTCGGGCATAGCTGCCGGGCTGCTGGGTGTTGGTGGCGGGGCGATCATCGTGCCGGCGCTGGCGACAGCCCTGTCGATGCTCGGCTATGACTCCGATGTGGTTCAGCATGTGGCGGTAGGGACGTCGCTGGCGATCATCATCCCGACGGGCCTCGTCAGCGCCCGGGCCCATTACCGGCGCGGCGCGCTCGATGTCGCCACGCTCAGGCTGTGGGTGCCGTTCATCGTCGCGGGTACGTTTGTCGGCGGACTGCTGGCCGGCTATTTCTCGGGCAATGCCCTGCGCATCGTCTTCGCGGTCATGGCCTTTGTGATTGCGGCCAACATCGTGTTTGGTTTCCAGACCAGGCTGATGGGACACCTGAAAGGCTCGGCGCTCACCAACCGGATTTCGGCGAGCGTGGTGGGCTTCATCTCGGCGCTGATGGGAATTGGCGGCGGATCGCTCAGCGTCCCCACACTGGTGGCATTCGGCGCCTCCATGCATGCCGCCGTGGGCACGTCGGCCGCCATCGGCGTCGCGATCGCCATCTCCGGCGCGCTGGGCTTTGTGATTTCGGGCTGGGGCGTGGCAGGGCTGCCGCCGCTCAGCCTGGGCTATGTCAATGTGGTGGCATTGCTGCTGGTGGCCTTGCTGGCCGCGCTGTTTGCGCCGGTGGGCGCCGCGCTGGCGCACAAGATGGACCAGAAGACACTGAAATATGTATTCGCCGGATTTCTGGTGCTGGTCGGCCTGAATATGCTCTGGAAAGTGCTGGCCGGCTAGAAGGGGTTGGTGGGGACGGATTGACTACGGAGGACCGTCCCCACCGCCCAAGCCCCCTCGAAAGGGGTATTGGATCGTTTATTTGTTGTCGTCGGCCAAGTCCCACTCGACCTTGACGTTGACCGCGAAGCTCAATTCGCCGGCCTGCACAGGTACCTTGGCGCTGTCGGCCATCTGTGCTCGGACATACATGGGGTTCGGTGGGCCCTCATTGAACCCCTGGGACTCAGAAATCGAGACAATTTCGTCCAGGGCAGTGCCGGCGACATCAGCATAAAGCTCTGCCTTGGCCTTGGCATCCTCGAAAGCAGCCCGGCGCGCCTGGTTGTACAACGCACTCGGATCGGCCACCGAAAAGGTGACGCCGTTGACGGTATTGGCGCCCACGGTGACCGATTTATCGAGGATGGCGCCCAGATCGTCGAGCTGGCGGACAGCGATGGTCACGCTGTTGCTGACCTGGTAGCCATCAATCTTGGGTGGACGCGAATAGCCATTGGCGTCGCGTTCATCGGAATAGACATAGTTGGGATTGACCGTGAAGCCGGAGGTCTGAATGTCGCGCTCCTCGATGCCGGCTTCCTTGAGGCTGGCAATCAGTTCGGCCATGGCGGCGCTGTTGGCATCGAGTGCCTCACGCGCGGTGGTGCCCTGAGTGGTGACACCGGAATTGACCGTGGCCATGTCAGGGGCGGCGGTGATTTCACCACGACCATCAATGGCGATTGTCCCGGCAAGGGCGGGCAGGCTCAAACCGGCCAGCAGGGCGAAGGGAACGAGGGCAGCAAAATGACGCATAGGGTAACTCCATCAGCGGATCGGGGGACTAATCCCCAGCCAATGCGTCAGTAATGGGGCAGTGATGAACCGGAGTTGAACGCGCCTGTGGATGAGTGTTCATAACCAGGGCCTGTCAAAAGTATGACTTATTACTAAGGTAGCGCTTGCGTGGCCCGGCTCGCGTGGGTTAGTCACACCACTAACATTTTAGGGGCGAATGATGAGCGATCAGATCTATCCGGATGGACTTCTTGTAGGTCGCGCACAGGTGCCTGGCCTGGATCACCCGCGCATTGTCACTGTGCGGGACGGGGAATTGATCGATATTACCGCCAAGGGCATGGCCACGGTGCGTGACATTGCCGAAAGCGGCAGGGCGGCAGACCATGTCCGCCATGCGGCCGGCGTCTCGCTGGGCAGCGCCACGGCGATTGTCGCCAATAGCGTGGCGGCTGACCGAGATGATGCACTCCCCTCCCTGTTGTCGCCGATCGACCTGCAGGCCATCAAGGCATCAGGCGTGACGTTTGTGGTGTCGCTGCTTGAGAGAGTAATCGAAGAACAGGCCCGCGGGGATAAGTCGCGCGCCGATGCGCTGCGCAGCGAAATTCTCGCGCTGATCGGGATGGATCTCAGCGAGCTGGTGCCGGGTTCGGAAACGGCGATGAAGGTGAAGGCCGCGCTGATCGAAAAGGGCGTGTGGAGCCAGTATCTGGAAGTGGGTATCGGCCCGGACGCAGAGATATTCACCAAGGGGCAGCCGATGAGTTCGGTTGGCTATGGCGCCGAGGTGGGGCTGCACCCGGTATCGAGCTGGAACAATCCGGAACCCGAAGTGGCGTTGCTGGTGACCAGTGCGGGCGCCATCATCGGCGCGACTCTGGGCAATGACGTCAATCTGCGCGACGTGGAAGGCCGGTCGGCCCTGCTGCTGGGCAAGGCCAAGGACAATAACGCCTCGGCTTCGCTGGGGCCGTTCGTGCGCCTGTTCGACGGCGACTTCACGCTTGAAACCATCAAGCATTCCGAGATTGCCCTGCGGGTGGAAGGCGAAGACGGTTTCGTGCTGGAAGGGAACTCGTCGATGAGCCAGATCTCGCGCACGCCGGAATCGCTGGTTGCCGCGACCCTGGGCGAACATCATCAATATCCCGACGGACTGGTGCTTTATCTGGGCACCATGTTTGCGCCGGTGAAGGATCGTGGCGGCGAGGGCATGGGGTTCACCCACAAGCTCGGCGACATCGTTTCGATCTCGACATCCAGCCTGGGCACCCTATCTAACAGGGTGAACCTGTCGACCAAATGTCCGCCCTGGACCTATGGCAGCAGCCATCTGCTGCGCGATCTGGCCAAGGCGAATCTTCTTTAGCCCCTCACCCGAAAGGCATCAAAATGGCTGAACTGCACAAGAACCTCATCAACGGGGAATGGGTTGGCGCGGATGGCGTCGAAAACATCAATCCCTCCAATACCAGCGAAGTGGTCGGCGTCTATGCCCGGGCTACGGCTGAAGATACCAAGCAGGCCATCGCAGCTGCCAAGGCCGCGTTCCCGGCCTGGTCGCGTTCGGGCATTCTCGAGCGCCACGCCGTTCTGAGCAAGACCGCCCAGGAAATCCTGGCGCGCAAGGCCGAGCTGGGCGAGCTGCTGAGCCGCGAAGAGGGCAAGACCCTGCCAGAAGGCATTGGCGAAGTGACGCGCGCGGCGCAGATCTTTGACTTTTTTGCCGGCGAAGTGCTGCGGCTTGCCGGGGAAGTGCTGCCATCGGTGCGGCCCGGCGTCGGTGTTGAAATCACCCGCGAGCCGATCGGCGTCATCGGCATCATCACGCCCTGGAACTTTCCGAATGCGATGGTCACGCGCAAAGTCGCCCCCGCC
>CAXBKI010000361.1:0-3889 GCA_963975955.1 uncultured Devosia sp. | reverse complement strand
GGGCGAGGGGGTCAGATCTTCTGCTGTACCCAACCAGCGCCCTCTCCACCCTTGATCCCTCCCCAACAGGGGGAGGGAGACGCTGGGAAATGCTTCAGTTTTCAGCAGAGAGTTCGGCTGGCGCTTGCCTCCCCCTTGTGGGGAGGGTGGCCCTTAAGGGGTCGGGTGGGGTTGTTCTTTCCAGTGCGCCAAGCTTGAATGAGATTGCCCCATGAGCGGCGCTGCGCTGCGTCGCGCTAACCTCGAAGCCCTCGTTGAAGCGCAGGGGGCCAGCCGCGCGACCCCGCCCTTGCTGCTGTCGGCCGATCCCTATTTCGATCTGGCCGGCGAAGAGTTTGGCCGCCGCCTGCTGCTCACCACTGATGTGACCGGCGCCGAACACTGCCTGCGTCCCGATTTTACCCTGCCCATCGTCCAGGCCTATATCGCCAATGGCGTCGGCAAGCCGGCCGCCTTTTCCTATCTCGGCCCCATATTCCGCCAGCGCGAGACCGGTGCCGCCGAATTCGACCAGGCCGGCATCGAGCTGCTGGCCCAGCCCGATGGCGATGTCGCGCTCGACCAGGTGCTGACCTTTGCCCGCGCGGCGCTCTCCATCTTTGGCGTGGTGCCCCAGATTCGCCTCGGCGGCGTCGGCCTGTTTGAAGGCCTGCTGGCCCAGGCCGACATGCCGGACGCCTGGCGTCCCCGCATCCGCAACCGTTTCGGCCACACCGAGGCGCTCGATCGCCTGCTGACCCGGCTCGAGGCTGCGCCCGATCTGCCGCGCGAGGCCCAGCCCAGCCGCGACGCCTTGATCGAGGACGTGACAGCCCAGATGGTCGCTTCCGGCCTCAGCCTTTCCCAGGGGCGCAGCCCCGAAGAGATTGCCGATCGCTATCTCGAGCAGCAGGCGCTCGACGCCGCCCATGTGCCGCCGGCCACGCTCAAGCTGCTGCGCGACTACCTCGCAATTTCCGGCCCCGTGCTGCAGGCGCTCACCCAGGTCGAGGCGCTGGCGCAGCGCCACAAGCTGATGCTGGGTGCCCCCATCCGCGCCATCCGGCGTCATCTCGATGGTCTGGGGGAAGCCAGGGTCAGCTTTGACGCCAGCTTCTCTCCCCGGCTCGACTATTACACCGGCATCGTCTTTGAACTGACCGGCCCGGGCGGCGAAATTCTCGCCTCGGGCGGCCAATATGATCGCCTGCTCGAACGCCTTGGCGCCACCGCCCCCATCGCCGCCTCGGGCTGTTCTGTCTGGGTCGATCGCCTCGAAGCGGAGGTCCGCTCATGAGCCTGCTGCCGTTCACCCCCCTCCCAACCGCCCCCACAAGGGGGGAGGTGCCGCGCACTGTATTGGGCACCATCATGCCAAATCCACCGGCCGATACCCCCCCCTTGATGGGGGAGGTCAGGAGGGGGCGGGGAGAGCCACAATGCCAAGGTTCTAGCCGCAATGGAACGTACTCATGACCGGCATTACGCTCGCCGTCCCCTCCAAGGGGCGCCTCGAAGAACTCACCCGTGACTGGTTTGCTGCCCGCGGCATGACCATCACCCGCCCCGGCGGCGCCCGTTCCTATCTGGGCGCCATCGATGGCATGCCCGAGGTTACCGTGCGCTTCTTTCCAGCGTCCGAGATCGCTCGCGAGCTGATCCGCGGCAGCATCGATATCGGGGTTACCGGCCTCGACCTCATCCATGAAACCAGCGAAACCGGCCCGGCCAGCGTGTCGATCGCCAGCAAGCTCGATTTCGGCAAGGCCGATTGTGTGGTTGCCGTGCCCGAAGCCTGGATCGATGTCACCCACATGCACGATCTGGCCGACGTGGCCTCCGACTTCCGCGCCCGCCATGGGCGCTGGCTGCGCATTGCCACCAAATACATCACCATTACCCGCCAGCATTTTGCCCGGGCCGGCATTGCTGAATATCGCACTGTCGAAAGCCTCGGTGCCACCGAAGCGGCGCCGGCTTCGGGCGTTGCCGACATCATCGTCGATATCACCACCACCGGCTCTACCCTGGCCGCCAATGGCCTGCGCGTGCTCGAAGATGGCGTGATGCTGGCCAGCGCGGCTTGCCTGATCGTCTCGCGAACCGCCGACTGGACACCCCCGCGTCGCGCCGCGCTGGACGATCTGCTGGCCCGGCTTGGCATTGCCGCCGGGCTCTAGCGCCAGGCCGGAGGGATGGGCGTCAGTCCGGCCGCTGCGCCCGGAATACCAGCTTGTCCGCCGCGACCAGATTGACCGCCATGCCTGCCAGGCTCCCGACAGCCACGGCGATGGCCGGGCGCCAGCCAGACTGCGGCAGCGCGGCCATAGCCAGCCCGTACATCAGCCAGTTGATGCCGCCGCCCGGCAGCATGGCCAGAATATAGCGCAGCAGCTCATATCGCTTGCCAACCCGCGCTGCGTGATCGGCAAAGGCGAAG
The DNA here is from genome assembly GCA_963975955.1 of uncultured Devosia sp. Lineage (GTDB taxonomy): Bacteria > Pseudomonadota > Alphaproteobacteria > Rhizobiales > Devosiaceae > Devosia. The sequence goes on along the minus strand of CAXBKI010000361.1, from coordinate 1,470 downwards.
CGGCGGTTGATCAGCCAGGTGGTCAGCACGCCGCAGGCGAACGACAATACCCTGCCGCCGACCGGCCCCAGGAGGCCCAGGCTCAGCGATAGCATCCCCGCATCGGCCAGATAACCGAACAGTCCGGCAATGGCGAAGGGCAGCACCCGGTTCACGGCGCCGTCCGGCCGGGCTTGTCGGCAACGGCCGGTATATCCAGATAGCGCAACCGCTTGGCTTCTGCGCGCCCGGTTACCACGCTGTCCATGATCACGGCAGTTGCCCCGCTCATGAAGGCCGCAATCATCACCAGCCCGCCCAGTATTGCCGTGGGGAGCCGCGGCACCAGGCCGGTTTCGAGGAATTCGTAGATCACCGGCAAGGTGAGCACCAGGGAGGCGACCATCCCCGCCAGTGCAATTGTCGAATAGAGTTGGCGCGGCCGCTCGCGCACATAGAGCCGCAGAATCGACTTGAGAATGGCCAGGCCGTCACGAACCGTACCCAGCTTGCTCTCGGACCCTTCGATGCGCGAACTGTAGGCGGTGGGGATCTCGCCATAGGGCGCGCGCAGTTCGAGCGCGTGAATTGTCAGCTCAGTCTCGATCTCAAAACCCTTGGACAGGGCCGGGAACGATTTGACAAAGCGGCGCGACAGCACGCGATAGCCGGACAGCATGTCGGTGAATCCGGTGCCGAACACACGCGCAACAGTCCCTGTCAGCACGCGGTTGCCCCAGGCATGGCCGAGGCGGTACTCCCCGCCGTCACCCACCGGCTGGCGGGTGCCCACCACCATGTCGAGGCCGTCATCAAGCAGCCGGTCAACCAGAGTTTGCGACTGGCCCGCATCATAGGTGCCGTCGCCATCGGCCATGACGTAGATATCGGCTTCAATGTCGGCGAACATCCGGCGCACCACATTGCCCTTGCCACGTTGCGTCACGCTGCGCACATGTGCGCCGGCCGATTGCGCAGCCGCTGCCGTGCCATCGCTCGAGTCATTGTCAAAGACGTGGATTTCGGCCTCGGGTAGCGCCGCACGGAATGCTGCAATTACGTTGGCAATCACCAACACCTCATTGTAGCAGGGCAGGATCACCGCTAGACGATTGCCCCGATAGAGTTTGGTCGACATCGCAGATCATCTCCAATTGCTGCGACGATATATCGGGAAAGTTCCAGAATGGTAACGGCAGGGCACGATGCTTGACCCCATGATCCTGCTCGCCCTGGCGGGTGCCGGCCTGCTGGCCGGCTTTGTCGATGCCATTGCCGGCGGCGGCGGCATGATCGCCCTGCCGGCCCTGCTCTCGGCGGGGCTGACCCCCGTGGCGGCGCTCGCCACCAACAAGCTGCAGGGCTCCATCGGTACGGCCATGGCCGCACTGACCTTCTGGCGCCGCGGCTTTGTCTCCCTGCGCGCCTTGTTGCCGGCGGCGCTCCTCACCTTTGCAGGCAGCCTGTCGGGTGCGCTGGTCGTCAGGCAGC
>CAXBKI010000360.1:0-3896 GCA_963975955.1 uncultured Devosia sp. | reverse complement strand
TGGCCGCAGCATAGAGGAACATCGATGTCAGCGGGGCAATACCCAGTTCCTGGACGTCGCTGCGGAAATACAGCCGCGCGGTAACGTCCATGGTGGTTTCCTGCGTGCTGTCGCTCGCAGGGGTAATGACGAAGCGATAGGCGCCAGACACGCTTTGGCTGTCGAGTGCGGCGAAAATGGTCAGGGGGCCACCGGCCTCCGGCTTCTGCACATAAAATTCGGTGAAGCGGGGAAATTCCTCGGGCACAGAGACCCAGGAATTGAGGACCACGCCGCGTGCGCTCAGGCCGTAGATATTGTCCCGCCCGAGGGCGCGGAAATAGCTGGCGCCCAGGAAGGAGATCAGTTCGTCATGGGCGTTGGGGCGATTGAGCGGGTAGTTGACGCGCAAGCCGGCCACACCGGGAAACGGGTTGGCCCGTACGCCCGCTTCGACCGCACTGTCATGATACTGAAAATCATCGGGGTTAAAGTCGACGCGACGGGCTGTGCCCGCCTCGATCTCGAACACCTTGACCGGTTCGGTGTAGAGCCAACCGAGGTGAAAGGCCTGAAGGCGATAGCCAAGGTTGTCGGCAGCCCATTTCCCCTCACCCTGGTACTGAATGCGGCGATAGCCGTCATAGCCCAGATCGTGCAGTGGCTCTGGAATATTGGCGCTGACGGGCTCAAAGGGCGTCGTCGACAACGCCTGCATCCGCGCGCTGAAGCTGTCGAAGTCAAAGGCGAACTCGCCTTGCTCCTGAGACAGCGTGGGCTGCGTCATGGCTGTGGTGGAGAGCAGAAGAAGCGAAGCGCCGAGACCCTTTAGGACGTCTCGCCGCGAATGGGGGGAGTTGAAAAGACGCTTCACCTGGAACCTATTACTCTTAACCGCCATGAACGCGGCAGCGGTGCTTCGGTAGGACTTCCAACGCGTGTCGGGTAAAAAAGTTGATGCATGCGTCCCATGCGTCTGGTGCATGGTTGAACCGCAAGGTCCAGCCACCAGCCGCGCTCTCCAATTTGCCCAGCGCCAGGGCCTGGCGTCTGCGGTTCGATCAACCGCAGCACCCTTGACCCGGTGCGGGTTTGGCACGGAACTGTGTCTCGATTTTGGCTGGGGCTATCGCCCGACACGACTGCACGGGCGGCAGCCCCGGCGACGGGTGGCGGCACTCTGGCGGTGAGCGGGTTTGGCGAACTGGTTGATCACGGCGTGCGGCCGATCAACGTCTTTCTGGCGCGCCATGGAACTGGCGCTGGTGGATGCCCGGGTGATGCCGTCAGGCTGATGCGTAGCGGGGCAGGCTTGCCCTCAGGTTTCAACCTCGGCATCTGTCCGGCTGCCCCATTCGGTCCAGGAGCCATCATAGACGGCGACCTTGTCTGCGCCGGCCAGTTCGGCCGCCAGGGCCAGGGTGGCGGCAGTGATGCCCGAGCCGCAGCTGGTGATCAGGGGCCGGTCCAGCGCAATGCCGCGCTCGGTGAACAGGGTGGCCAGCTGCGCGGCGGGCTTCATCTGTCCGTCCTGGGTGAGCAGGCTCACCGGCAGGTTGACGGAGCCCGGAATATGGCCGGCGCGCAGGCCCTTGCGCGGCTCGGGCACCTCGGCGTGAAAGCGCTGGGCGGGACGGGCATCGGCGATCTGGCTGGCGCCGTCCTGGCTGCGGTCGCGAACGGTATCGAAATCGACGACCCGGGCCGCATCGAAATCGGCATGGAAGACCTGCCGGGGGCGGGCCACCAGGCCCACCTGCGTCGGGCGTTTTTCGGCGCGCCATTTGGGGCCGCCGCCGGACAGAATGCGCACGTCCCTGGCCCCCATGGTGCGGAAGGTCCACCAGACACGCGGCGCGGAAAACAGGCCGATCTCGTCATAGACGACGATGGTCATGGCTTCGGAAATGCCCAGCGCGCCCACCATATGGGCAAAGTCTGCGGGGGAAGGGAGCATGTGGGGCAGCGGACTGTCGGTATCGGCCACGCCGTCGATATCGAAAAAGACCGCGCCCGGAATGTGCCCGGCCAGATAGTCTGCCTGGGCGTTGCGCGCCGCGTTGGGCATGTGCCAGCTGCCGTCGAGCACCACGACATCGGGGTCGCTCAAATGGGCAGCCAGCCATTGTGTGGAGACGAACGGATCATTCACGGGTCAATACCTCAGTTTGCCAAACGAAGATGACCCTGTCGCGTGCACAGGTCAAATGCCTAGTTGCCGAGGAGCAAAAGATCCCTGCTGTCCAGGCTGATGGTGATGGGGTCACCGCGCCGGGGCGGGGTCGAACGTTGGTCGTTGAAGATGTCCAGGCTGATCTGGTTGCTGCCCAGGGCGATGCGGACGCGAATGACCGAACCAAGAAAGGTCATGTCGGACACCGTGCCGGTCAGCGTCACATCATGGGCGGGGTTGGCACCAAGCGCGAGTACTTCGGGCCGAATTGTCAGCACCTGGCTGGCATTGAGCGCCACGCCGGCGGGCAGGCTGGGCACGGTGAGTGCCTGGTCGGCAATGGTGACGATCTTGTTGGCCGGATCGGTGACGGTGACCTCGATGTTGTTGAGGTGACCGACAAAGGTGGCCACGAAGCGGGTGGCGGGCCGGTTGTAGATCTCGTGCGGGGCACCCAATTGCTCGATCCGGCCGGCGTTCATCACCACGATACGATCCGAGATCGAGAGGGCTTCCTCCTGATCGTGGGTGACGAACACGGTGGTGATGCCCAAATCGCGCTGGATGGCGCGGATTTCTTCGCGCAGCGAGACGCGGATCTTGGCGTCGAGCGCCGAGAGCGGTTCATCGAGCAGCAGCATGCGGGGGCGCGGCGCAATGGCGCGGGCCAGCGCGACGCGTTGCTGCTGGCCGCCGCTCATTTCGTAGGGATAGCGCTTTTCAAAGCCCGGCAGGCCGATCAGCCTGAGCATTTCGGCGACACGGGCGCGGCGCGCTTCGGCGGGGACGCCGGCAATCTTGAGGCCAAAGCCGATATTGTCGCCGACATTGAGATTGGGAAACAGGGCATAGGCCTGAAACACCATGCCCAGCTGGCGCTGATTGGGCTTGAGGCCGGTGATGTCCTGCCCGTCGACGGTGATGGACCCGGCGGTAGGCGTTTCAAAGCCGGCAATCATGCGCAGGATGGTGGTCTTGCCGCAGCCCGAGGGGCCGAGCAGGGAGATGAATTCGCCCTGGGCAAAGGAGAAGTCGACGGCCTTGACCACGGTGTTGGTGCCGTAGGTCTTGGTGAGGCCGGAAACGGTGAGGAAATCGGAGGCCATATCAATCGGTCCTGGCGGAGGTGCGGGGAGCGAAGCGGCCGAGCACGTTGATCATGCCCATGGCACCCCAGGTGATGATGAAGGAAATGATGGCGAGGGCCGCCGGTTCATAGGCGCGGTTGGTCCCGATGCCCACAAGGTAGGGGCCGAAGGCCGGACGGTTGAGCAGGCTGGCAATGGTGAACTCGCCGATGACAATGGCAAAGGTCAGGAAGGCGCCCGAGAGGATGGCGACCAGGATATTGGGCAGGATGATATGGCCGATGATCTGGATCTGGTTGGCGCCGGCGATCTGGGCGGCCTCGGTCAGCGTGCCGATATCGATGCTGCGCAGGCCGGTGTCGACCGCGCGGTACATGTAGGGCAGGGCCAGGGTGACATAGGCGCAGGTCAGCAGGATATCGGTGCCGATGGCGCTGCCGGTAAAGGGGATGATGGCGCTCGAATTGTAGAGGCGGATATAGCCAAAGACCAGAACCAGCCCCGGGATGATCAGGGGCAGCAGGGTGATGAATTCCATGATGGGGCGCAGCCAGGGCATGCGCAGCCGCACGTAATAGACCGCCGGCACGACGACCAGCACGCTGACCACAATGGTCAGCAGCCCGATGACGACCGAATAGCCGAAGCTGGCGTGG
>CAXBKI010000359.1:0-3901 GCA_963975955.1 uncultured Devosia sp. | reverse complement strand
GGCTGCGATCACCTTGTCGGCAAAGCGGCGCACTTCAGCCTCGGGCATGGCGCCCATGAAACCGTCGACCGGGCGGCCGCCGGCAAAGGCAAAGACCGCCGGAATCGACTGCACGCCCAATTGGCCGGCAATCTGGGGATGCTCATCGATATTGATCTTGATCAGCTTGATGGCGCCGGCCTTCTCAGTGACCACCTTTTCGAGCGCCGGGGTGAGCTGGCGGCAGGGCCCGCACCAGGGGGCCCAGAAATCGACCAGCACGGGCTGCTCGATTGAGGCGTCAATGACATCGGCCTTGAACGCGGCGTCGCTGGATTCCTTGATCAGTGCACCGGCGGGAGCAGCATTGGCGGGGGCGGCGGCAAAATCTACGATCGGGGTGGACATGAAAAGGCCCTTGCAGCTAGGCGAAATCTGAAAGTTCTGGGCTCTTCTTGCGCCCGCGAACCGCGACGTGACAAGCCCTTCAATCCACAAGGCGACACGAAGATGACGCTGCTGTCAAAATGTGGGTTGCAATCGGGCAAGTGTTTAGGCATATAGGCCCGCGTCGGCGGCGAACAAGACCAGTCGCAGACAATGGAGTGCGGGTGTAGCTCAGGGGTAGAGCATAACCTTGCCAAGGTTAGGGTCGTGGGTTCGAATCCCATCGCCCGCTCCAATCTTCTCCTTCGCAAGAGAAGACACGATGAAAAGGCCGGGCAGCAATGTCCGGCCTTTCGTTTTTCTGCGCTGCGGCCCTGAAGCGGTCCTGGACCAGCCAAATTGGTCCTTCCCCGGCCCACCGATAGTCGGCGGGCGCAGGGGTATGCCGGGCGCGCTAGGCGGACAGCCGCATCGGCTCCTGTGCGGCAGCCAGCCGTGGCGCCGGCAGGCGCAGCGCGGCAACCAGGCTGCGATATTCCTGGCGCGCATTGACGTGGGACATCGATGGGGCGCCGCCGAGCAGATCGGCGTCCAGCGGATCGAACACGGTCATGCCGATGGGAAACAGCGCGCGGAAGATCACCCGTTCGGCGATGCCGTCGGCGACGCGACAGCCCAGGCGTGCCGCGACGGCGCCGATGCTGGCCTGCACCTGGCTGGCATTGCGCGACCCCAGGTTGGAAATGCGATTGCGCACCAGAATCCAGTCAATGCCGGCGCCGGTGCTGGCCAGGCGATCGGCCCGGGCGCGCTGCACATTGCGCGAATAGGGGCTGGTTTCGATGGGTTCCCCGGTGATCGGATCGACGCGAGCGAGCACGTCCAGATCGATCATGCTGTCATTGAAGGGAGTGACCAGCGTATCGGCCGAGCCATGCGCCAGGCGCGCCAGATTGCCATCAAAGCCAGGCGTGTCGATGACGATGAAATCGACCTCATCGCGCAGCCCCGCGATGGCCCTGGCAAAGAGATCGCGTTCGGTCCGCTTGTTTTCGCGAATCGAATCGCCCCAGGCGGTGGGCAGGTGCACATGCTTGGGCATCGGCACCTGGCGGCCGGTCGTCTCGAGGGTCGACCGCCTGTTGCGGACATAGCGCGTCAGGGTCTGCTGGCGGCTGTCGACGTCAAGGGTCGCGACGCGATGGCCCTGATGCAGCAGATAGACAGCCAGATGCAACGCCGTGGTCGATTTTCCCGAGCCACCTTTTTCATTGCCCACTGCAATGATGTGTGCGCCGCCGTGCCCCATAACCATGTCTCCAAATCAGGGATCGTCCCTGACCTCCATGAAGTGCCGTCGTGGTTAACAAAGGCCTAATGGCGGCGGCCCAGCCGCGCCTGCGGGCCGGTTTTCGACCGATTTGCGGCGGTGCCGGCAAGGGCCTGCCTGCTATGGCAGGCTGGTCGCCGTCACGCAGCAGCGCCCCCTTGCGGCATCCGCCGCTGTCGCGGCTGGCCCTATGGCAGCTTGTGCCCGGCAGCCGTGAACAGGCGGTACCATTCCGGGCGGGTCAGGGTCACGTCCGAGCCAGCGGCCGACTCGATCACGCGCGACGGCGTGGTCGTGCCCAGCACGACCTGGATATTGGCCGGATGGCGGGTGATCCAGGCGACGGCGATGCCGGTAGGGGTAACGCCATACTGTTTGGCCAGGTCGTCCAGCACATCGTTGAGCTCGGCAAAGTTCTCGCGGTCGCCCAGGAAGACGCCATCGAAAAAGCCCTTCTGAAAGGGCGACCAGGCCTGCAGCATCATCTTGTTGATGCGGCTATAGTCGAGCAGACCATTGTCCCGGTCGATCGACTGGTCGAGCCCGGCCATGTTGGCGGCCACGCCCTGGGCGAACAGCGGGGCATGGGTAATCGAGAGCTGAACCTGATTGGCCACCAGCGGCTGGGTGACGGCAGTCTTGAGCAGCTCGATCTGACCGGGGGTCTGGTTGGAGACGCCGAAATGGCGGACCTTGCCGGCAGCCTGCAACTTGTCGAACGCCGAAGCGACCTCCTCGGGCTCGACCAGGGTGTCGGGCCGGTGCAGCAGCAGCAGGTCGAGATAGTCGGTCCCCAGCGCCTTGAGCGAGCCGTCCACGGAATTGAGGATATGCTCGGCGGAAAAATCGAAGAAGCCGGGACGGATACCGGCCTTGGACTGGATGAAGACCTGGTCGCGCTCGGTCGCCGAGAACTGGATGGCCTCGCCGAAGCGGGCCTCGCAGGCATGGCGGGCGCCGCCATAGATATCGGCATGGTCAAAGACATTGATGCCGGCATCGCGCGCTGCGCCGACCAGAGCCTGCACCTCCTTGTCGCTCATCTTGACGATGCGCATCAGGCCCAGCACGACGCTGGAAACGGTTCGGTCGGTATGCGGCAGGGTATAGGTTTTCACGAGCAGCTTTCCTGGGCCCGGTGGTGGGCTCTTGTATGCCGAACGCTAGCAGCGGGCACTCCGCTTGACCAGATCAAGCCGGTTCGCCCGTGCGCCGCTCCAAGAAAGCCAGCAACTCCTTGGCCGCTGCGGCCCCGGCACGGTTGGCGCCGATGGTCGAGGCCGAGGGGCCGTAGCCGACTAGGTGAATGCGGGGATCGCGGGCCACCTGGGTGGCCAGACGCCCGGTCATGGTGATGCCACCGGAGGGCTCGCGCAATTGCAGTGGCGCCAGATGATCGAGCGCGCTGCGAAAGCCGGTGCACCACAAAATGGTATCGACCGCCAGTTCGCGACCATCCGCCCAGCGCACTCCCGTGGGGGTGATGGAGTCGAACATGGGCTGGTTGTCGAGCACGCCGCGTTGCTGCATGGCCAGTATGGCCGGGCTGGTCGGCAGGCCGGTGACCGACACCACCGAGCCGGGTGGAAGCCCCTGGCGCACCCGATCTTCCACCAGCTTGACCGCGGCGCGGCCGTCTTCGGGTGTAAAACTGCCTTCGCGAAAGCGCGGTGGGGTACGGCTGACCCAGCTGGTCGTGGTGACCCGGGAGATCTCGTCGAGCAACTGGATAGCCGAAATGCCGGCGCCAACCACCAGCACATGCTGGCCGGCAAAGTCGGCCGCGGTCCTGTAGTCACGGGTATGCAACTGGCGGCCGGTGAAGCTTTGCGCGCCGGGATAGTCGGGGATGAAGGGCTTTTCCCAGGTGCCGGTAGCATTGATCAGGCCACGCGCCGAATAGAGGCCCTTGTCGGTCTCGATGCGCAGGCGCTCACCGCGATTGCAGACCACGGTGACGGTGGCGGGGCGGCGTACCTCAAGGCCGAAACGGGCTTCATAGGCGGCAAAATACTGCGGCACCGCGATGGCTGCCTGCACGCTGGTGTCGCCGCCCACTGCATCCACGCCGATCTGCCAGAGGTCTGCAAGCCGAGTCATGATGTCCTTGGTGTTGGGACCGCGCGTTTCGGCAATGGTAGCGCGCAGGGGCAGGGCAAGCCACCAAGGAAAGATGAAAAAAAACAAAAAGACTCTATCCGCCGA
>CAXBKI010000358.1:0-3912 GCA_963975955.1 uncultured Devosia sp. | reverse complement strand
CCCCCGATCTGCGGGCGCATTCGGGGCAGGTGGCCTTTCCCGGTGGCAAGGTGGATGCCCAGGATGACGACGTGGCAGCGGCGGCGCTGCGCGAGGCCTTCGAGGAAGTGGGCATGGTGCGCAGCGAGGTCCGGGTAGTGGGCTTCATGCCGACCTATTTCACCGGCACCAATTATCTGATCACCCCGGTGGTGGGGATCGTGGCGCCCAGTGGGCCGTTCGTGCCCAATCCGGGAGAGGTGCATTCGGTGTTCGAGGTGCCGCTCCAGCGTATCCTGCAGCCGGAAAGCTATGGCGAATTCCGCATCAAACGCGATGGCAAGGAACACCGTACCTGGCAGATCGACCATGATGGGCACCGCATCTGGGGCATCACGGCCAATATCACGCGCCAGTTTCGCGACATGGCGATGCGCGAGGATACGCCGTGACGGTCGAGGCGCTGACAACAGCGGCGTGGCTGCGCCGTGCCGAGACTCAGGCGATCTTCGCTGTCCTGGGTGGCGAGGCGGGGCAAACCCGCGCGGTGGGCGGGGTGGTGCGCGACACCGTTCTGGGGCGCCAGCGCCCCAATCCCGATATCGATCTGGCGACCGAATTGCTGCCGGAGGCGGTGGCGGCGCGCGCCGCATCCGCCGGCATCGCCAGCTATCCCACCGGGATCGCCCATGGCACGGTGACGCTCAAGCTGGGCGACACGCTGGCCGAAGTGACGACGTTGCGCCGAGATGTGGAAACCGATGGCCGCCATGCGGTGGTGGCGTTCGGGACGGACTGGACCGTGGACGCCAGCCGGCGCGATTTTACGCTCAACGCCCTCTATTGCGGGCCCGATGGCGCGCTGTTTGACCCGCTGGGCGGGATCGACGATGCGCTGGCCGGCAGGGTGCGGTTCATCGGCGAGGCCGGGGCGCGGATCGCCGAGGACGGGTTGCGCGTCTACCGGTTCTTCCGGTTTTCGGCCAGCCATGGCGGGCAGCGTTTTGATCCCGATGGCCTGGTGGCCTGCGCCGACGCGGTGCCGCGGCTTGGCCACCTCTCGCATGAGCGCGTCGGCAGCGAGATCCTGCGCATGCTGGACCTGCCCCAGGTTGCGCTGAGTTTGCTTATGATGGGCGAGATCGGGCTGCTGCGCTTCGATGACAGCGTCGCCAGGGCGCTGGTGGCCTATGAGGCCCTGGGTGGGCACTCAGTGGCCGCGCGGCTTTGCCTCCTGGCGGGCGATGGGCTGGACGAGCTGCAGCGCGCCTGGCGCCTCTCCAATGCGACAATTGCTGCCGTCAGCAGCGTGGAACGCGCTGCCCGGCTGCTGGCCGAGGACAAGGTTGCCGAAGCCGCCTATCGGCACGGCGAGGCGGCCGTTGAAGGCTTGGCTGTGGTGGCGGCGCGCGAGGGCTGGGGGCAGGCACGCCTGGCCGAGACCGCCCGGGCGCTGGCCGCCCTGGCCGTGCCGGACTTTCCCATCAGCGGACGTGATCTGACCGATCTCGGCATGGCGCCGGGACCGGCAATGGGACGGGAGCTGGCACGCCTGGAGCGGGCCTGGATCGAAAGCGGCTTTGCCCTGGGCAAGCGCGACTTGCTGCTGCTTGCCCGGCGCTAGTGCCGGGTCTCGGCCTTGCCGTCGGTATCGACAATGCGGGCCTTGATGCGTTCAATCATGTCGGGCCGGATTTCGGTCTCGCCATGCAGGTTGCGCAGATTTTCAACGGCCTTGCGGACAACTTCGGCTTCGCTTTCGGCTTCAGCGTGCCAGGTTGCGCCGGGGATCAGCGAGCCGGATTCAAATCGTTTCATGACATCCTCCTGAGTTCGACTAAGTCGCTTAACGCAGGGGAGCCGCGCGCGGTTCCGTTTGATAGGGATAATCACGGAGCTTTTTGTGTCACATAGGTGTGGTTTAGCTATAAGTTGTGTTCAGCGACAGTGTGGAGTACCCGCCCGGCATGCGCGCAGGCCTGTGGAACAGAATTAGAGACAATATTTGGCCCCGCATGGGTGTGCGGCGCTACGGTGCCTATCTGCGCAAACGGGTGATGCGGCTTTCGGCCAGCCCGCATGCGATTGCCGCCGGCATTGCCTCGGGTGCGGCGGTATCGATGTTCCCGCTGATCGGCCTGCATTTCATTCTCGGCTTCGTGCTGGCTTTCGCCATGCGCGGCAACATGATTGCCGCGGCCATCGGCACGGTGTGGGGCAATCCGCTGACCTTCCCGTTCTTTTTTGCAGCCTCCTACGCCGTGGGCGACTGGCTGACCGGCGGCGGCGGCCTCAGTTCGTCAGAGGGCGCGCAATTGCAGGCGACGGGCCAGCAGCTGAGCAATGGGCTGTTCTCGGGCGGCTTCCATGCCATCTGGCCAACCTTCAAGACCATGATGATCGGCGGCTTGCCGCTCGCCATACTGGTGTTCGGGGTGTTCTACGTGGTGGTGCGCACCGTGGTGACCCGGTTCCGCGCCCTGCGCCAGGCCCGGCTTGCGCGCAAGCGCCCGCCGACAAGCCAGGCGGCTCATTCGTCCACGAACTGACCGATCTGGCTGAGCCCTTCGAGCCAGGTGCCGCCATTGTAGCGGATGACCTGGCGCGGCAGGATGCCGGTTTGCTCGGCCAGCGCAGCCGCGAGCACCTGCGAATGAGTGACCACCCAGACCTGCGTGCGTTCCGCCGCACGGGCGATGATGCGCGCCAGGGCTGGCAGCATGTCGGGGTGCAGGCTGGTTTCAGGTTCGTTCAGGGCGATCAGGGGCGGCAGGCGATAGGCCAGCAAGGCGCCCATCAGGGCCAGGAATTGCAGGGTGCCGTCGGATAGTTCATTGGCGGCGAAGGCCCGCCTGGGCATGTCGGGGAACCGCATCGCAAAGCTGGCAAACCGCTCGGGCATGGGAACCTCGAGGCTTGCGCCGGGGAAGGCGTGGTCAATGGCCTCGTCGAGGTCGACGCTGTCCTGCCGGATATGGCGCAATGTGGCAAACACCGCGGCCAGATTGGCGCCATTGGCGTCGAGCATGGGCGCGGTGATGGCCAGTGCCGGCTGGCGCAGCGGGGAGCCGGCATCGGTGCGGAAGCCGTGATAGAAGCGCCAAGCCGTGATGGTTTCCCGCACCCGGTCGATTTCGGGATAGCCGCGCAGTCCGGCCAGTGCCGTTTCACTCGACAGCAGGGTCTGGTCGGCCTCGACCCGGGCGCCCCGGCTGTCGCGGACCCAGCTCGTGGGCCCCTTGCGCTCCAGCAGCGCCACCTTGCGGGGGCCCGAAAGGCTCAGGGTTTCCCGCTTGACCATGGCCTCCAGGGCAAAGGCGGCGTCAACCTTGGTGGGAAAGCCTGGTTCGATCTCATAGCTGCAGGGGGGACCGTCGCTCTGGCTGTCGATGCTGTCAAAGCTGACGCGCAGGGTGAGCCGGGGCTGTTCATGGTTGCGCCGCTCGCCGGCCCACATGACCGAGGCCAGGCCGCCCTCGCGGGCGATCTCGCGGGCAAATTCGTCCGTTGCCGCCGCGCGCACCAGTTCGAGCGCGCGGTAGAGATTGGTCTTGCCCACACCATTGGTGCCGACCAGCACCGAGAGTTGGCGGACGGGAAAGCTGATGGAGCGGATCGATCGATAATTGGCAAAGTGGATATCGGTCAGCACCATCGCGTTGCTTTCAGGGCCAGCGTACTTCTGGCGGCATGGAGGACAGGATCGAGTTGACATTGCCCCCGGTCTTGAGACCGAAAGTGGTGCCACGGTCGTAGAGCAGGTTGAACTCGACATAGCGGCCGCGGCGTACCAGCTGCTCGTGCCGGTCGGCCTCGGTCCATGGCGTCTCGAAATTGCGCCGCACCAGTTGCGGGTAAATGTTGAGGAATGCCTCGCCCACGGCCTGGGTGAAGGCGAAATCGGCATCCCAGTCGCCCGAATTGTGGTGGTCG
>CAXBKI010000357.1:0-3915 GCA_963975955.1 uncultured Devosia sp. | reverse complement strand
TCCAGGTGCGGGGGCGGGGGCGCCATTCTCCCGAAGCGGCGCTTGCGGCTGCCTGCGGCCCCATCCACGGCGGCAAATCGTCGGGCGGCATGGGATGGGGCCAAGACGGTCGACCGTGACGCCTGCGGCATCAGGACGTGACCTGGCAGGCCCGATCGGGCGGCTCATGACGGATATATCTGCATGGCAACCCGGTGGCTGGCGGTGTCGGTTCGGCCCGCGAGCGCTGGCGGCGACAGAGTTGCCGATAGCGCGGTTGCGGAGGCCAATGCCGGAGCGCCCGGTTGCGCCGGGGGCGGGGCCAGCGGTACCGGGGCCGCCGAGCCTGAGCGGGCGTTGTCGGCCTTGGGGGGCCGACTCACTTGCCGCGCGGATCGAGCGCGTCGCGCAGGCCGTCACCGAGCAGGTTGAACGAGAGCACGGTGATGAAAATCGCCATGCCGGGCCACAGCGCCATCCAGGGGGCATTGGTCATGAAGCGCTGGGCCGTGTTCAGCATGGAGCCCCAGGAGGGAGCGGGTGGCTGCAGGCCCAGCCCCAGGAATGACATGCTGGCCTCCGCGATGATGGCGGCGGCGATGGTCAGGGTGCACTGGACCATGAGCTGGGGCAGGATATTGGGCAGGATGTGGCGGAAGGCGATTCGCCAGCGGGGATTGCCCACCGCGCTGGCGGCCTCGACATATTCCTCGGCCTTGATCTGCATCACCTGACCTCGCGTCAGGCGGATGAACAGCGGCGTGGCGGTGATGCCGATGGCCAGCATGGCATTGGTCAGGCTGGGCCCGAGAAAGGCCGCCAGGGCAATGGCCAGGATGAGGAACGGACAGGCCAGCATGGCGTCGGTGAAGCGGCTGATCAGGCCGTCAACAAAGCCGCCGACAAAGCCGGCGGCCAGGCCCAGGGGAACGCCGATGGCCATGGCAATGGCAACCGAGGTCAATCCTGCCAGCAGGGATGCGCGGGCACCATAGACGATGCGCGAGAGGATATCGCGCCCGGCCTCGTCAGTGCCCATCCAGAACTCCGGGGAGGGCGGCTTGCGCACGCTGGTCCAGCCCTGGGCCGTCGGGTCATAGGGCGCCAGGACCGGCGCCAGCACGGCCACCAGGATCATGAAGACGACGACGGTCAGGCCGAACATGGCACTTTTCTGGCGCGCCAGGCGGCGCCAGACACGACTGCGCACCAGGCGGGTCAGCGGGTTGGGGCTGGAAGCGGCGGTGGTGGAAATTGCTGCCATGATCAGCCTCTCAGGCGAGGATTAACGAGGATATAGCCGATGTCGGCCAGCAGGTTGAGGATGATGTAGAACATTGCCGTCACCAGCACGACGCCCTGCACCACCGGATAGTCGCGGGTAAATACCGCGTCGACGATCAGCTTGCCGAAGCCGGGAATGGTAAAGATCTGCTCGGTGAGCACGGCGCCGGACAAGAGGGCGCCGAACTCGAGCGCGCCCAGGGTGATTATCGGGGTGAGGGCATTGCGCATGGCGTGCTTGAAAATCACCTTCCATTCGCTCAACCCCTTGGCGCGGGCGGTGCGCACATAGTCGCTCTGCAGCGCCTGGATCATGGCGCCGCGGGTATGGCGCATGATGACGCCGGCAATGCCGGTGCCCAGCACGAAGGCGGGCATGATGGTGGTGGCCAGGTTCATCTGCCAGTTCTCGCCGGGGCTGACATAGCCCGAGGCGGGCAGCCAGCCCAGATGGATGGAAAAGAACAGGATCATCATGATGCCGAGCCAGAAGTTCGGGATCGAAATGCCGGCCAGCGACACCACATTGGTGGCATAGTCGATCGGCGTATTGCGCTTGAGCGCGGAGATGACCCCGCCGGGAATGCCGAGCGCCAGGGCCACGACAATGCCCATGACGGCCAGCTGCAGCGTCACCGGCAGCTTGAGCAGGATGAGCGAGGCGACCGGCTGGCCGTGCCGCATCGACATGCCCAGGTCACCGGTCAGGACGCCCTGGACCCAATAGAGATACTGCACGAAGATGGGCTGATCGAGATGGTATTGCGCCCGGATCGCCGCAATGGTCTCGGCGTCGGGATTCTCGCCCGCCAGCATCAGGGCCGGATCACCCGGCAAGAGATGCTGCAGCGAAAAGATGATCAGCGACAACAGGAAGATGGTGGGGATCACCTGCAGCAGGCGACGGCCGAAAAGCGTCCACATGGTCTAGTTTCCCTCCGCCAGCGGCGCCGCGGGCACGTCGAATGCGGCAAACAGCCGTTCGAGTTTTGGATTGCGTTGCTGCTCGGAGCGGGTGAGGGGACCGGGATCGGGCAGTTCGCGCCAGAAGGCACAGGCATTGGCGTGCCCGTCCGCTTCGATTTCGAGCGCCATGCTGACCTGCTGGCAGTCCGGGCGGGCATGCGGGCAGCGGGTGTGCAGGCGACAGCCCGGCGGCGGCGCCAGCGGGCTGGGCAAGTCGCCATGCAGGGTCGCGGCGCTGCCGCGGCGCGCCCCGGCGGCGGCCACCGGAATGGCCGAGAGCAGCGCGCGCGTATAGGGATGACGCGGCGCATTGAAGATCATCTCGGCGGTGCCCAGCTCGACCAGCTTGCCCAGATACATCACGGCAACGCGGTCGGCGATATGCCGGACGACGCTGAGATCGTGCGAAATGAACACCAGGGACAGCCCCAGCCTGGCCTGCAGGTCCTTGAGCAGGTTGAGGATCTGGGCCTGGATGGACACGTCGAGCGCCGAGACGGCCTCGTCGCAGATGATGGCGCGTGGCTCGGAAGCCAGGGCCCTGGCGATCACCACGCGCTGGCGCTGCCCGCCGGAGAATTCATTGGGATAGCGATTGGCCTGATCGGGGCGCAGGCCGACCATTTCGAGCAGTTCGGCGATGCGCTGGCGGCGCTGGGCGGGCGGCACCACATTATGCAGCATCAAGGGCTCGCCAATGGTCTGCCCGATGGTCATGCGCGGGTTGAGCGAGGCGTAGGGATCCTGGAAAATCAATTGAACCGTGCGCCGCCGCCGCCGCATGGCGGCATGGCCGAGCCGGGTCACGTCCTCGCCATCGATCCAGATCTGCCCGGCGGTGGGTTCGATCAGCCGCATCAGCAGCCGCCCGACCGTGGACTTGCCGCAGCCCGATTCACCCACAATGGCCAGCGCTTCCCCCGGCAGCAGGGAGAGGGACACATCGTCGACGGCCTTGACGCTGGCCAGGGGGCGACCCAGGAAGCTGCGCTTGACGATAAACTGCTTTTCGATGCCGCGCATTTCCAGGATCGGGTGGCCGGCGGCGGCGTGCGGGGCGGGCGGATAGGCGCTCATAGGGCCAGGCTCTCCATCGGGGCGCGCCAGCAGCGGCTGAAATGACCTGGCGAGATTTCCAGCAGATCGGGCATTTGCGCGCATTGCTCGATGCGGAACGGGCAGCGCGCGGCAAAGCGGCACCCGCTGGGGGGATCGGCCATGTCCGGCACCGTGCCGCCAATCGCCACCAGCCGGTCGCGTTGCTCGTCAAGACGGGGGAGCGAGCCGAGCAGGCCGATCGTATAGGGGTGTTCGGGAAAGGCCAGCAGCTGCTCGACCGAGCATTGCTCGACCACCTGACCGGCATACATGACGATGACATCGTCGCAGGCTTCGGCGACAACGCCCAGATCATGGGTGATGAGAATGATGGCGGCGCCTGTCTGCTGCTGCAATTCGCCCATCAGTTCGAGCACCTGCGCCTGGATGGTGACGTCCAGGGCGGTGGTGGGTTCGTCGGCGATCAGCAGTTCGGGGTCGCAGGCCAGGGCCATGGCGATCATCACGCGCTGCCGCATGCCGCCCGACAGATTGTGCGGATACTGGTGGTAGCGCGCCTCGGGCGAGGGGATGCGGACCAGGCGCAGCATCTCGATGGTTCGCTCGACGGCGGCCTCCCTGGTGATC
>CAXBKI010000356.1:0-3921 GCA_963975955.1 uncultured Devosia sp. | reverse complement strand
ATGCGCACCTTGAGGCGCGAGTCACCAGCCACCACCATCGCCAGCAGGGACGAGAGCGCCGGACTTGCCGCAATAATGGCAACGACCTTGGCTGATTGAGTCACGCGCTTCCCCCGAATAGTAAACAAACCGTTACCATGGTCGGCGCGTGCATTGAAAGAGGCTATCTGCGCTGCCCGAAATCAGCTGGGGAAATGTCGGGGCAGACATGAAAACGCCCGCCAGCACGAGGCTGGCGGGCGCGGCAGATCGGGTCGCTGGCGTCTACTTGGCTTCGTCGAACAGCAGTTCGACATGCTCCCAGTTCACCAGGTTGTCGAACCAGGCTTCGAGATATTTCGGCCGGGCATTGCGGTAGTCGATATAGTAGGAGTGCTCCCACACGTCCACGCCGAGCAGCGGGTGGGCACCGTGAATGAGCGGGGATTCGCCATTGGCAGTCTTGGACACTTCCAGCTTGCCGTTCTTGAGCGAGAGCCAGGCCCAGCCGCTGCCGAACTGGGTCGTGCCGGCGGCGATGAAATCGGCGCGGAACTTGTCAAAACCGCCCAGATCTTCGTCGATCTTGGCTGCCAGCGCGCCCGGCAGCTTGTTGCCGCCGCCATTGGGCTTCATCCAGTTCCAGAAGTGCACGTGGTTGTAGTGCTGGCCGGCATTGTTGAACAGGCCGGGGTTCTTGCCGTGGGATTCCTTGACGATGTCTTCAAGCGGCAGGATTTCCAGCCCCGAGCCTTCGA
Organism: uncultured Devosia sp.; assembly: GCA_963975955.1. GTDB lineage: Bacteria > Pseudomonadota > Alphaproteobacteria > Rhizobiales > Devosiaceae > Devosia. Next base: position 3,184 of record CAXBKI010000356.1, on the reverse strand, counting down.
GCAGCTTCTCGCCATTGGTGACATAGGCCTGGTGGTGCTTGTCGTGGTGAAACTCGAGCGTTTCGGCCGACATGTAGGGACCCAGGGCATCATAGGCATAGGGCAGGGGCGGCAGGGTGAACTTGGTCGACATAAGGGCCTCCATTGGCAAAGACGCTGAGGAAAGTAGACGAGGTATAGGGCGTTTCGATAACGGCAACAATTAGTTGGGAGAAAATGATCCTTCCAGACCAACCGCATTCAGCGCAAAGGCGTAACACATCGCCGTTTCCTTGAGCCGATCGAAGCGCCCCGAGGCGCCACCATGGCCCGCACCCATATTGGTCTTGAGGTACAACGGGGCGGAGCCTGTCTTGGTTGCGCGCAGCTTGGCAACCCATTTGGCGGGCTCCCAATAGGTGACGCGCGGGTCGGTCAGGCCGGCCAGCGCAAATATCGGCGGATAATCCTGGGCCCTGACCTGCTCATAGGGCGCATAAGCCGCAATGCGGGCGTAATCCTCGGCCGAAGCCAGAGGATTGCCCCATTCGGGCCATTCAGGCGGCGTGAGCGGCAGGGTTTCGTCCAGCATGGTATTGAGCACGTCCACGAAGGGCACCTGCGCCAGAATGCCCGCCCACATGTCGGGGGCCAGATTGGCAATGGCCCCCATCAGCATGCCGCCGGCCGAGCCGCCCTGCGCCACGATACGCCCCCTGGACGTGTAGCCTGCCTCGATCAGCATCTCGGCTGCGGCGATGAAATCGGTAAAGGTATTGGTCTTGTGGGCACGCCGACCCTGCACATACCAGCGATAGCCCTTATCCATGCCGCCCCGGATATGGGCGATGGCATAGACAAAGCCGCGATCGACCAGCGACAGCGCCGAAATCGAAAAGCTCGCCGGCATCGACATGCCATAGGCGCCGTAGCCATAGAGCAGGGCCGGGGCCGAGCCATCGAGCTCGACGCCCTTGCGATAAAGCACGGTCACCGGCACCTGCTCGCCATCGGCGGCAGTGGCGAACAGCCGGCGGGTCTCGTAATCGTCCGGATTATGGCCCGACGGCACTTCCTGCTCCTTGAGCAGGGTGCGGGTGCCGCTGTCCAGATCCACATCATAGGTACGCGAGGGCGTGGTGGGGGAGGAATAGGTCAGGCGGAACACCGAGGTGTCGAATTCGTAGCCCACCGACATGCCCAGCGCATAGGCCTCTTCATCGAAGTTGACGGTCTCCTCGGCATTGCTGCGCAGGTCGCGCACGATGATGCGGGGCAGTCCCTCGAAACGCTCGAGCCGCAGCATGTGGTTCCTGATAACGATGGTGTCGAGAATGAGCACGCCCTGCTGATGCGGCACCAGATCGGTCCAGTTCTCGGGGCCGGGAGCGGCGACCGGCGCGGTGACGATCTTGAAGTCCTCGGCGCCATCGGCATTGGTGCGGATGTAGAGGACGTCGTCGCGCTCCTCGATGTCGTATTCACGGTCGGTCAGGCGCGGCGCCACCAGGCGCGGTTCCCCGCCGGCCTGTGCGTCGATCAGCCAGCATTCCGAGGTCTGGTGATCATGCGCGTCGATGACGATGTATTTGTCGCTCAGCGTGCGGCCGACGCCGACGAAAAAGCCGGGATCCTTTTCCTCGAAGATGATCGGGTCGCTGGCCTGATCGGTGCCGATGACATGCAGCCGCACCCGGTAGGGGCGGTGGTTGTCGTCATATTCGGTATAGTAGATGGCGCTGCTGTCATTGCTCCATACATAGGAGCCCGCCGTCTGGGCGATCACCTCGGGGCTGTCGACGCCCGTTTCGAGATCGCGGATCACGATGTCATAATACTCCGAGCCGGCGCGGTCGGCGGCCCAGGCGAGATAGCGGTGGCTGCGGTCGTGCTCGGCGCCGGCAAAGCCGAAATAGCCTTCGCCGGCCTCGATATTGCAGTCCAGCAGCACCGTCTCGGCCCCGCCGTCGCGCGCCGTGCGGACCACCTGGGGGTACTGCTTGCCCTCGAGCATGCGTGAGTTATAGGCGAACGGGCCATCTGGGGTCGGAATGCCGCTGTCGTCCTCTTTGATTCGACCGCGGATTTCCCTGTAGATCGTGTCCTGCAGCGATGCTGTCCTGCTGCCGAACTCGGCCTCGAAATAGCTGTTCTCGGCATCGAGGTAAGCGCGGATTTCGGGCGCCAGTGTCTCGGGCTTCTGCATCACTTCCTGCCAGTTGGGCGCGCGCAGCCAGTCATATGGATCGTCCCGCTCGATGGCGTGGAAGCTGACGACATGGGACTTGCGGGCGGCAACAGGAGGCGTGGTCTTGGTCATGACAGATCCGGAATGATGGCGGGGCGGGCGCGCCAGGAAATGGCGCGGGCCGACGGAATGGCGTCGATCACAGACATAGGGTGCGCCACGCCTGATTGCCAGCACCGCGATTTCCCCAGCTGAAGCCGTCACTTCGTCGCACCCGGTCCGTTTTGCCTTGTTCCAGAGCGTTCAATCGTTAAGGTTGCCGCCCAACAAAGCGGCTGCAAGGCCTGATAATCCATGGAGTTTCACACTTGGTGCCAAACATTGACGCGAGCATCGCACTGGTGGCCATTGCGCCATTTGTTGCCGCTGCCCTAGCGCCATTGCTGCATCGCTTTACCAAGCCCTTGACCGGCTGGGTTTTAGCGTTGGTGCCAGCGGCCATATTTGTCTTCCTGCTGACGCTTATTGAGCCGGTTCTGGAAGCCGGCAGCGTCTCGGCCCGCATCGGCTGGGTGCCGGCCTATGGCCTGGATCTGTCGTTCTTCGTGGACGGGCTGAGCCTGACCTTTGCCCTGACGATCTCGGGCATTGGCGCGCTGATCATCGTCTCGGGCGCCTACCTGGCCGGTCATGCGCATCTGGGGCGGTTCCTGGCCTTTCTGATGGCCTTCATGGGCGCCATGCTGGGCCTGGTGCTGGCCGATAACATGCTGGGCCTGTTCGTGTTCTGGGAGCTGACCGCCGTCACCTCCTTCCTGCTGATCGGCTTTGACGCGGTGCGCGCGGCCGCCCGGCGCGGCGCCATCCAGGCCCTGGTCATCACCAATATCGGTGGCATGGCGCTGCTGGCGGGCGTGATCCTGGTGCAGCAGCTGACCGGAACCTGGGAGCTGAGCACGCTGCGCAGCCTTGATGGCGGGCTGCAGGGGCATGGCCTCTATGGCCTCGTCCTGGCCT
>CAXBKI010000355.1:0-3933 GCA_963975955.1 uncultured Devosia sp. | reverse complement strand
GGTGGCGCGCTTTACCCGCTCCTCAATGCTCGATGTCTTGCACCAACCCTTCATGCGCACCGCCAAGGCCAAGGGCATTCACCATGACCGGCGCGTGCTGCGCCACGCGCTGCCCAATGCCGCAATTCCCGTGGTGACCGTCGTCGGCATGCGCATTGGCGGCCTGATCGGCGGCGCTGTAACTATCGAGACGGTATTTGCTTGGCCCGGCGTGGGCATGCTGCTGGTCAATTCGGTCAACCAGCGCGACCTGGCCGTGGTTCAGGCCGTGGTCCTGTTGATCGCGCTCACCATGGTCGTGGTCAATCTCACCGTCGACCTTGCTTATGGCTGGCTTGATCCGCGGATAGAGCTGCACAACAAGAAGGCAACCGCATGAGCAGCCTCGACTTAGCGCCAGTTCCCGGGCAGCTGCGCCGTCACAGCTGGCTGACCCGGATCTGGAAAGCGCGTCCCCCAGTAGTCATCGGCCTCTGCCTGGGCTGGCTGGCCCTGGTTGTCATCGCTGCCGTGTTTGCCGAATTCCTTGCCCCGTTCGGCTTTGCCGAGCAGAGCCTGCTGACCCGCCTCAAGCCGCCAGCATTAATGGGCGGGCCGGCCGACAACCTCTTCGGTACCGATGATCTCGGGCGCGATGTATTCAGCCGAGTCATCTATGCCATGCGCACCAGCATTCTGATCGCCATCATGGCGACTGTGATTGGCGCCACGGTGGGCACGGCCCTGGGCATCGTCGCCGCCCATTTCCGCGGCTGGGTCGACGACGTCATCATGATGCTGGTGGATTTCCAGGCCTCGATCCCGTTCCTGATCGTCGCCCTGGCCGTGCTGGCCTTTTTTGGCAATAATTTCCTGCTGCTGATCATCCTTATCGGGCTGTTCGGCTGGGATGGCTATGCGCGCATTGCCCGCGGCCTCGTGCTCTCCACCAATGGTCAGGGCTATGCCTTCGCCATCCGTACGCTGGGTGTGCATCCGGCGCGGGTCTATATCCGCCATGTCTTGCCCAATATGCTCGGCGTCATCATGGTGCAGATCACCCTCAATTTCCCGGAGATCATTCTGCTCGAAACCTCGCTGTCCTTCCTGGGTCTCGGCGTCCAGCCGCCGGGCACCAGCCTTGGCCTGATGCTCGGCGAGGGTCGCAACTACCTGACGACAGCCTGGTGGATGGGAATTCCGGCCGGCGCGATCATCTTTTTGACCACCCTCGCCATCAGCCTGCTCGGCGACTGGCTCCGCGACATGCTCGACCCAAACCTCGGAAACAGAGACGTATGACTGCTCCCCTCCCCCAACGGCTTGCTTCGATCGACGAGCTCAGCTTTGCCGCCGTGCTTTCCGACCTCGATGGTGTGGTTTATCGCGGCGAAGAAGCCGTGCCGGGCGCCGTCGCACGCTTCAACCGCTGGCAGACGACGGGAATTCTCTATTGTTTTGTCACCAACAATGCCGAGAAATCGGCGGAAGCCTTTGCCGACAAGATCCGTGGGTTGGGTATCGACTGTAGCCCTGAGCAGGTGATCACATCGGGAGATGTAGCGCTGCAGTATCTGCAAGATCACTTCACGCCGGGCGACGGCATCTACGTGATCGGCTCGCAGTCGCTCAAGGACCGCGTCCGCGACCTTGGCTATCGCCTGGTGGATACGGGAGCTGCGGCGGTGCTCGTCGCGCTCGATCGTAACTTCGACTATGCCATGATGACGACGGCGCTGCGCAATATTCTGGGGGGCGCCAGACTGATTGGCACCAATCCTGATCTCATTCGTCCCCTCGCAGGTGGCTTCGAGCCCGGCGCCGGCGCCATCACTCATTCCATAGCGGTGTCATCTGGTGTGACGCCGATTTTTCTGGGCAAGCCGGAGCCAGAGATCATCCAGGCGGCGATGGGACGTATGGGCATTGCTGCGGGGAGCGCAATCATGCTGGGCGACAAGCTCGACACCGATATCCTCGCCAGCCAGCGCGCTGGAGTGAGGTCCGTCTTCATGGAAACTGGCGTCCCCCAGGATAGGACAAGCATCGTCAAGCCCGACTATATTCTGGCCCGTCTCTAGTTACCCCAACTACGCCGAGATGGTCCGTAACGCGCCACATTCCGGCAGTTCGCCAGCTTTGGCAACAACCTTTGAGCCGCCGGTTCGGTTGTCCGAGACCGCGCCCTGCTCCGTCTTCCTCCTCGCTCGGCGCCCAGCAGCGCCGCAATGCCAGTCGCCGAAATGATTGCGAAGGGCGCCCCGAACAGCAGCGTTACCGCGATCGGTGCCAGTGATGCCCAGACCAGCTTCCGGCTGCGACAGAGCGGCACCGCCAGGGCCACGGTGGCCGGGCCAAGGATCAAGTGTATGAACTGCGATCCCTCGAAAGAGAGGCCATAGCTGGTCCCGGTCAGCCATAGCACCCCAGGAACACCCCGATGTTGAGGGTCAGCCACAGCGGCGGGCTCGCCGCCAGATAGACCCAGAGGTCAAATTCTGCGGGGGTGATCACGGGTGGGCCCCGCGCCGGGCTATCAGCAGCGTCAGCAGGGTGGCGGAAACCGACAGCGCGGCGATCACCGCAAGGCCATTGTCGAAAATCAGGCGGTAGTGCTGGGAAATATCCACCCCGGCCGGAATGAAAACCAGCCCCAGATTGGCAAGCAGCCCGTCGGCGGCCTTGGCGACGTTACCCTGTCGGTCGTTTCCGGCCGGCGCTGCCTCAGCTGAGCGCGTTCTTGGCCAGCTGGCCGCGCGCCATAATCACCGGCAGGTGCGCGCCATCGTCCTGCAGCAGGGCGATATTATCGAGGGGATTGCCTTCGACAACCAGTAGGTCGGCCGAAGCCCCCGCCGCGATCACGCCCGCTTCGCCCTCAAGCCGGCACAACTGCGCGCCAATTGTCGTGGCTGACCGGATGATCTCGGCCGGCGTCAGCACCTTGGCCAGCAGCTCAAATTCCATGCAGTGATACTGGCGCAGGCTGCCCAGCAGGTCTGAGCCGAAGGCCATCGGCAGCCCGGCATCGCGCATCACCTCGAGCGAGCGCAAGCCGCCGCTGCGCACGATCTCGATCTTGGCAAACTCGGCTGCGCCCAGGCCCAGCGCCTCGCCCTCCAGCGCCAGCGCGTCATAGGCAACCAGCGTCGGCACGGCGATACAGCCCCGCCGTCTCCGGCTCGATCAGATTGCAGTGTTCCAGCGAATGCACGCCCAGCTCGACGCAGCGCCGGATCGCCTTGTCAGTATAGACATGGGCCGACACATAGAGCCCGGCATTGTCGGCTTCTTCCACCATGGCCGCGATCTCGTCGCGCGAATACTGGATGGAATGGATCGGGTCATTGGGCGAGGAGACCCCGCCATTGGCCATCACCTTGATGAAGCTGGCGCCCTCCTTGATCATGGTGCGGCAGGCGGCGCGGACATTGTCGACGCCATCGACGATCAGCCCCATCGATCCCAGCCTGTCCGAGAACAGGCCCGGCCGGTCATCGCTGCGCGAGCGCAGGTCGGCATGGCCGCCGGTCGTGGTCAGCCCCTTGCCGCAGATGACAAGGCGCGGCCCGGCAATGACGCCCTCATTGAGTGCCCGCACCAGCCCGTAATCGGCGCCGCCCAGATCGCGCAAAGTGGTGAAGCCGCGCTGTAGCGCCTCGTCCATCACCCGCGCCGCGCGCAGCGCCGCCAGCGAGGCGGGCGCCGTCATATTGCTCCACAGGTCGAGCGACTCGGCCACGACATGCACATGGCAGTCGATCAGCCCCGGCATGATGGTGCGGCCGCCGACATCGATGATGACGCTGTCGTCGGGCGCCGCAATATCCGGCTCGACGGCGACAATGCGGTCCCCCTTAACCAGCACATCGAGACCATCGCGGAGGGCGCCCTGCGCCGCGTCGAGCACTCGTCCGCCGGTAAAAACAAAGCTGGGAGTCATGGCTGGTCCTT
>CAXBKI010000354.1:0-3951 GCA_963975955.1 uncultured Devosia sp. | reverse complement strand
TGCATGATGTTCGCGGCCCTGTCGGGCTCTTCGCCCGCCACGGTGGTGGCCATTGGCACCATTGCCATCGCAGCCATGCGGCAGGTTGGCTATTCCAAGGAGTTTTCCGCCGGGATCATCGCCAATGCCGGCACGCTGGGCATTCTCATTCCACCCTCGATCGTCATGGTGGTCTATGCCACGGCGACCAATGTGTCGGTGGGCCGGATGTTCCTGGCCGGCATTCTGCCAGGCCTGATGGCCGGGGCGATGCTGATGATCGCCATCTATATCGTTGCCCGCCGCCGTAATCTGCCCAGTGAGCCCTGGCGCGGTTTTGGCGAAGTGATGGCAGCCGGCAAGGATGCTGGCTGGGGCCTGTTCCTGATCTTCATCATCATCGGCGGCATTTATGGCGGGGCGTTCACCCCGACCGAAGCCGCATCGGTCGCCGCCGTCTACTCGGTCCTGGTCGCCCTGTTCGTCTATCGCGACATGGGCCCGCTCAAGGGCATGCCCTGGGTGCCCGTCGATGCTGACGCCAGGACGCAGGTGGGCTTCAAGGCCACGGTCTACGCCATGGCAATCTTTGTGGTGTGGATGATCTCGTCCTTCTTCTTTCTGGGCGGCCTGGAAACCACCACGCGGACCCAGATCGGCGCCGTATTGGCAATCGTGGTGCTGCTTGGGTATCCCTATGCCCGCCAGCAACCGAGCCCGCTGACCTTTCTGGCGGGTCTGCCGGTCTGGGGCTACAATCTGGCGCTGATCGGGCGGCGCTTTGTGCCGGCCCTGTTCCACGGCGATACCAACAAGGCCATGGTGGACAGCGCCAAGACGACGGTGATGCTGATGTTCATCATCGTCAACGCCCTGCTGTTCGCCCACACGCTGACGGCCGAACGCATCCCGCAGACCATTACCGAATGGATGCTGGGCGCGGGGTTCAACTGGTTCACCTTCCTGATTGCCGTCAACATCCTGCTGCTGATCGGCGGGCAGTTCATGGAACCATCGGGGCTGTTGCTGATCGTGGCGCCGGTGGTGTTCCCCATCGCCATGGAACTGGGGATCGACCCGATCCATCTGGGCATCATCATGGTGGTCAACATGGAGATCGGCATGGTGACGCCGCCGATCGGGCTGAACCTGTTCGTGACCTCCGGCATTACCGGCATGAGCCTCGCGCAGGTGGTGAAGGCCGCCATGCCCTTCGTGGTGGTGCTGATGATCTTTCTGGTCATCGTTACCTATGTGCCGGCGCTGTCAACCATCGTGCCCTATGCGCTGATGGGCCCCGAGATCATCATGGGGCGCTAACAGGCCAAACACGAAAAGATACACTTTGAGCCCGCGGTTTCGGTCGCGGGCTCTTCTGCTTGCCGACACCCAGGCAGGTGTCGAGAGTGCTAGAGGTCGTGCAGCTGCACGCTTTGCGCCGCGCTGCTCAGCAGGGTCTGGGCGACAAGCGACTCTTCCCGGGCGCCGCCGGAAAGATCGACGCGCAGCACCATTGCGGCGGGAAACCGGGCGCGCAACTCGCCAAGCGTGGCGGCACTGAGCGGCGGATCACCCCGCACCGCCTCATCGCTGGGGCCGGACTGCGCCATCGAAAACGTGAGACAATGGCTGATCCCCTGCCCCAGCAGCCGTGCTGCAGCGGCGTCGAGATCGGCGGCGGTCGCAAAAACGCCGATCGCTGCGCGGTGTCGAGCCTCAGGCATAGTCGTTCTCTGCATCACTAGTGCGTAGTGCCGTCGCATTCGGCCAGTTGGCGCAGGCGTTCCATGCTGCGGACCTGAAAGCTGCCACGATCGGGCAGATCGATGATCCGCAGGGCGCGCAGGCGGGTTATGTTGCGGCTGACCGTCTCGATCGTCAGTCCCAGATAGTCGGCGATATCGGCGCGACACATGGGCAGTGGCAGGCGCTCGCCGGAGGCGGGATCGGCCGATTTGCCGGCCATGGTGAGCAGAAAGCTGGCAATGCGCTCGATTGCGGTCTTGCGGCACAGCAGCAATGACAGGTCCTGCAGCGTCTCCACCTCGCCGCGCGCCACCTCAAGCAGTTTCTCGGCAAGCTCGGGTCGATCGCGCATTGCCCGCAACAGCGACAGCTTGTGGATGGAGCGCACGCGCGTGGTGGTCAGTGTGTCGCAATCGAAACGGTAGGTTGCGCCGTGGCCAAAACCAACGATATCCCCCTGAAAGGCAAAGGCAACAACCTGCCGGCGCCCATCGGGAAAGATCTTGTAGGCGCGCACCGCACCGCTGAGGATTTCGTAGAATGCGGTGGTTTCGTCACCTTCGCGGAACAAGGCGTCGTAAGGAGCCAGCAGGCGGACCCCGCCAATGCCATTCCCCTCGCTGGGCCAGGGTGTTTGAGTCTCATTCGGCGATGCAATATCGGATAGCTGCATAATGACGTCCCCATATCCGCAAATCTGTGTGGATGTGGGCTATAGAAAGGGCGCCGTGTAAGCGGTGTGCGCGACTTTTGTCGGGAATTGTAATCGAATGTATCGGGCGCCCCCGCCCGGGCAGTCACAGGGAGCCTAGCCAGAGCCATGACTGATCGTCAGCGTCACATTCTGATCGTGGATGATGATGAGCAAATCCGGCGGATGCTGCGGCGCTGCTTTGAGGACGAGGGCTATCGCGTCAGCGAAGCCACCGGGCAGGCCAGTGTGGATGCGGCGCTTGCCTCGGGCGTGGACCTGATGACGCTCGATCTCAATCTGGATGGCACGGACGGATTGTCGATTGCCCGCAATGTCCGGCAGAACTGGGACTTGCCAATCATCATGATCACCGGCAAGGGCGACATGATCGACCGCATTGTGGGGCTGGAAATCGGCGCCGACGATTATATCGCCAAGCCGTTCCACCTGCGTGAAGTACTGGCGCGGGTGCGTTCCGTGTTGCGCCGCGCGGCGCCTCCGCCGAGCCAGGCGACCCCGCACGCGGCTGTAGCGACGGCCCCCGGGGCGCGCATCAGCTTTGACGGCTTTGTCCTTGATCTGGATCGGCGCTGCCTGAATGGCCCGGATGGGGAAATCCGCATGACCAGCGGCGAATTCGACCTGCTGGCGCTGTTTGCCCGCCATCCCCATCGCGTGCTGAGCCGCGACCAGATCATGGACCTGCTCAAGGGCCATGACTGGACCCCCAATGACCGCAGCATCGACAATCAGGTTGTCCGCCTCCGCAAGCTGATCGAAGAGGACGCACGGGACCCCCGCCTGCTCAAGACCGTCCGCGGCGCCGGCTACAGCTTTACCCCGCAATCGCTGCAGGGCTGAACTCAGCCCTTGAGGGCGCTGTCGATGGCGGCGGCCAGATCGGCCAGGCGATAAGGCTTGTTCAGGATTTTCAGGTGCCCATCGCGCGCCGCATTGTCACGCGAGAGTTCCTCGGCATAGCCAGAGGTCAGCACCACCGGCATGTTGGGGTACAGCGCCTGCACTTTGGTGCGCAACTCGAAGCCGCTCATTCCACCGGGCATCACCACATCGGAAAACAGCAGATCCACGGGCCTTCCCGCTGCCAGCAGTTCGATGGCCTCGGCGCCACTGCCTGCCGCAAGGACGGTATAGCCCAGCTGCGTGAGCCGGGCGACCGTCAGCTTGCGGACCCGCTCGTCATCCTCCACCGCCAGAATGGTCTGGCCGGCACCGGCTAGTGCCGTATTGGCAAGATCGGCATCGACAACAAGGGTGGGCTGCACGCGGTGGCGCGGCAGATAGATGCTGACCACCGTGCCTGACCCCAGTTTGCTGTCGATGGTGGCCGCCCCGCCCGATTGCTTGGCAAAGCCATAAATCATCGACAGCCCCAGCCCCGTGCCACGCCCCATTTCCTTGGTCGTGAAAAAGGGTTCGAAGGCGCGTTCGCGCACGGCCGTCGTCATGCCGGTGCCGGTGTCGGACACGGACAGTCGCACATAGTCGCCTGGCTGCAGGCCGTCGAGACT
>CAXBKI010000353.1:0-3973 GCA_963975955.1 uncultured Devosia sp. | reverse complement strand
GACGTCCCTGGTGGTCGCGCATATTGCTGCTGCAACCAGGACCATTCGCGTCGGCGCCGGCGGCATCATGCTGCCCAATCACGCGCCCTATGTCATCGCCGAACAGTTCGGCACGCTCGCGCAATTATACCCTGGTCGGATCGATCTGGGCCTGGGTCGGGCCCCCGGCACTGATCAGATGACGGTGCGGGCGCTGCGCCGGTCGCCGTCCAATGCGGAAAATTTCCCGCAGGACGTGCTGGAATTGCAGGCCTATCTTGCGCCCGCCGAGGCCGGGCAGCGCCTGGTTGCCGTCCCCGCTGCCGGCACCGAAGTGCCGCTCTGGATTCTTGGCTCGAGTACCTTTGGCGCGCAGCTTGGTGCCGAGCTGGGCCTGCCCTATGCCTTTGCCTCTCACTTCGCGCCGGATGCGCTGATGCCGGCGCTCGAGCTCTACCGCAGCCGGTTCAAGCCGTCAGAACAGCTGGCCTCGCCCTACGCCATGGTGGGCGTCAACATCATCGCGGCCGAGACCGACGCCGAAGCGCGCCGGCTGGCGACGACCCAGCAAATGTCCTTTGCCAATATCTTCCGGGGTGGCCGCGCGCTGACACAGCCGCCGATCGACAACATAGACGATTACTGGACCCCGGCCGAGAAAGCGCAGGCCGCGCAGATGCTGGCCTTTTCCATCTACGGCTCGCCAGCGACCGTGCGCGCCCGTCTCGACGCGCTGGTGGCCAATACCGGGGCCGTTCGAGATCATCGCCCAGAATATCTAGCGCCGACAGGCAGGCGAGATTTGCCCGGATCGTCCTGTGCCCGCCGGGGGCAACCGGCGGGCTGCATTCGATCAGCGGCTGTGGTCGCAGATCCCTTGATGCACGACTCTCAAAGACGTAGCCAAAAGAGTTATTGACGGCGCCATGGGTTCAGGCGTATTTGCCGCCTCAGGACACCTTGCCCTAACGCAAGGCGATAGACCTGGGAGGGTCGTTCAAGATGGCAACTATGCCCCTGACCGCGCCGACGGTAAAACCGGCAAATCCGAATTTTTCGTCGGGCCCCTGTGCCAAGCGTCCTGGCTGGACGGTTGAAGCGCTCAGCAATGCCCTGGTCGGTCGCTCGCACCGCTCCAAGCCCGGCAAGGCGCGCATTCAGCGCGCGATCGATCTCACCCGCGAGCTGCTGCAGGTTCCCGCCGATTACCGCATCGGCATCGTGCCCGCCTCCGATACCGGCGCCGTCGAAATGGCCATGTGGTCCATGCTGGGCGAGCGCGGCGTCGACATGCTGGCCTGGGAAAGCTTCGGCGAAGGCTGGGTCACCGATGTGGCCAAGCAGCTCAAGCTCGAGGATGTCCGCATCATCAAGGCGCCCTATGGCGAGCTGCCGGAGCTGAGCCAGGTCGATTGCGACCGCGACGTGGTCTTCACCTGGAACGGCACCACCTCGGGCGTGCGCGTCGCCGATGCCGACTGGATCGCTGCCGACCGCAAGGGGCTGACCATTTGCGACGCCACCTCGGCCGCCTTCGCGCAGAACCTTGATTTCGCCAAGCTCGATGTCGTCACCTTCTCCTGGCAGAAGGCGCTGGGCGGGGAAGCCGCCCATGGCGTGCTGATCCTCTCGCCCCGCGCCGTCGAACGTCTGGAAAGCTTCAAGCCAGACCGGCCGCTGCCCAAGATTTTCCGCCTCACCAAGGGCGGCAAACTGCTCGAGGAAGTGTTCCAGGCCGCCACCATCAATACGCCTTCGATGATCTGCATCGAAGACGCGATCGATGCCATGGAATGGGGCCTGGCCCTGGGTGGCCTGAGCGCCATGCAGGCGCGCGCCGACGCCAATTTCAAGGTGCTCTCCGACTGGGTCGGCAAGACCGAATGGGTGGACTTCCTCGCCAAGAACGAAGCCAACCGGTCCAATACCTCGGTATGCTTCTCGATTGTCGATCCGGCCATTACCGCGCTCGATGACGCGGCCCAGGCCGCCTTCGCCAAAGCCATCGTGGCGCGGCTCGACAAGGCCGGCGTGGCCTATGATATCGGCGCCTACAAGGACGCTCCATCGGGTCTGCGCATCTGGGCGGGCTGCACCGTCGAGACGGCTGATCTGGCCGCGCTGGTGCCCTGGCTGGACTTTGCCTTCGCCGAAGAAAAAGCGGCGCTGAACAAGGCCGCTGCCTAGTTACACCACCCCCTCCCAACCTCCCCCATCAAGGGGGAGGTGCTGATCGCGATGAGGCACTGTCCGTGCCACCAACGCGGAGCGACACCTCCCCCTTGATGGGGGAGGCAGGAGGGGGTGACTTCCCCACTCGATTTTTCAAGGAGGGCGCAATGCCCAAGGTTCTCGTTTCCGACAAGCTCAGCATGGCCGCCGTTCAGATCTTCAAGGACAATGGCGTCGAGGTCGACTATCTGCCCGATCTGGGCAAGGACAAGGACAAGCTGCTCGAAGTCATCGGCCAGTATGATGGCCTGGCGATCCGCTCGGCCACCAAGATGACCGAAAAGCTGCTGGCCGCAGCCACCAATCTCAAGGTCATCGGCCGCGCCGGCATCGGTGTCGACAATGTCGATATTCCGGCTGCCACCAAGAAGGGCATCATCGTGATGAACACCCCCTTCGGCAATTCGATCACCACGGCCGAACACGCCATTGCCATGATGATGGCGCTGGCCCGCCAGCTGCCCGAGGCCGATGCCTCGACGCGCGCCGGCAAGTGGGAAAAGAACCGCTTCATGGGCGTGGAAGTCACCAGCAAGGTGCTGGGCCTGATCGGCGCGGGCAATATCGGCTCGATCGTGGCCGACCGGGCACAGGGCCTGCGGATGAAGGTGATTGCCTTTGACCCGTTCCTGACGCCCGAGCGCGCCGTGGAAATCGGGGTGGAGAAGGTGACGCTCGACGAACTGCTGGCGCGCGCCGACTTCATTACGCTGCACACGCCGTTGATCGACGCGACGCGCAACATCATCGATGCCGCCGCGCTGGCCAAGACCAAGAAGGGCGTGCGCATCATCAACTGCGCCCGTGGCGGTCTGATCGACGAAGCAGCGCTCTACGAGGCCCTCAAGTCCGGCCAGGTTGCCGGTGCGGCGCTTGACGTGTTCCTTGAAGAGCCGGCGACGGCCAACCCGCTGTTCGAGCTCGCCAATGTCATCGCGACCCCACATCTGGGCGCATCGACCAATGAAGCGCAGGAAAATGTGGCGCTGCAGGTGGCCGAACAGATTTCGGCCTATCTCAACGCCGGCGAAATCACCAATGCGCTGAACTTCCCCTCGATTTCGGCCGAGGAAGCGCCGCGCCTGACGCCGTTCATCAAGCTGGCCGAGGTGCTCGGCTCGTTTGCGGGACAGCTCACCGAAACGGCGATCAAGGGCATCAAGATCGAGTTCGAAGGCGATGTGGCGTCCATGAACACACGGCCCATGGTCGCCTCGGCCGTCTATGGCGTGATGCGCCCGATGATGCCGGACGTCAACATGGTGTCGGCACCGCAGATCGCCAAGGACCGCGGTATTGGCGTCGAGGTGGTGACCCGCGAGCAGCAGGGCGCCTATGAGAACTATATCCGCCTGACGGTGATTACCGAGCGCCAGGAACGTGCCGTGGCCGGCACCGTGTTTGCCAGCGGCAAGCCGCGTGTCATCCAGGTCAAGAACATCAACATGGAAGCCGAACTGACGCCGTCCATGCTTTATGTGACCAATGAGGACAAGCCGGGCCATATCGGTCGGCTGGGCACCCTGCTGGGCACGCTTGGCATCAATATCGCCAATTTCAACCTGGGCCGTGCCGAGCAGGGTTCGGACGCGATCGCGCTGGTGTCGATCGATGGCGAACTTACCGATGCGCAGCTGGCCGAGATCGCTTCGCTCGAAGGCGTTCGCCAGGCCAAGGCGCTGCGCTTCTAGTCGATCCGGACTTCGCCCAATCAAAGGGTCGGCGCGCTGCGCCGGCCTTTTTTTATCCCTGGCGGGCGGGC
>CAXBKI010000352.1:0-3980 GCA_963975955.1 uncultured Devosia sp. | reverse complement strand
TGACCATCAAGCCAGCCGGGTTCATTCGCAACAGCATCATTCTGGGCGTTGTTGTCACGGTCGTGCTGGTCGCAGTGCAGGTGCCCATCTTTCTGGCGCCCGTCTTTGGCTTTGCCGCCGGCTATCTGTTGCCGCGCATGTATGTAACCCGCAAGCGGCGCAGGTATCAGGACATGTTCCTGGACGAATTGCCCAACGCCGTCGAGGCCATCGTGCGCGGCGTCAAGACCGGCCTGCCGCTCAACGACTCCATCCGCGTGGTGGCCAAGGATGCCAAGGAACCGGTCAAGTCCGAGTTCGCGCGCGTGCTCGACCAGCAATCGGTCGGCATGACCATGTCGGACGCCGTCACCGTCCTGCTCGATCGGGTGCCGCTGCCCGAGGTCAATTTCTTCGTCGTGGTCATCACCGTCCAGCAGCAGGCAGGCGGCAATCTTTCCGAGGCCCTCGGCAATCTTGCCAAGGTGCTGCGCAACCGCAAGAAAATGAAGCAGAAGATCAAGGCGATGTCGTCCGAGGCCAAGGCTTCGGCCGGCATCATCGGCTCGCTGCCCTTCGTGGTGGGCATTCTGGTGAGCCTGACCTCACCGGCCTATCTGGCGCCTCTGTTTACCACCACCCTTGGCAATATCTGGCTGGGTATCGGCGTTGTCATGCTCAGCGCCGGTATTTTCGTGATGAGCAAAATGGTCAAGTTCGACTTCTGATCGGGCAGGAAAGCACCAATGATTATCTTTGAACTGCTCGGCCAGCGCGAATTCATGATCGCCGTGCTTGCGGCCATCTCCATGGCGGCAGTGGTCTTCACCTTCGGCTCGAGCTTCATCGTCAAGTCAGACATGAAGGATCGCATCAAGCGCGTCGCCCTTGAGCGCGACAAGATGCGCGCCGAAGAGATGGCCCGCCTGCGCGGCACCGGCGCCGCCACCGAAGGGCGGGGCATTCGCCGCAGTGGGGAAACCAAGTTCTACATGAAGAATGTGGTCGACAAGCTCGACCTCAAGAAGGCCTTCCAGGACGACGCCACCGTCGACAAGCTGGCCATGGCCGGCTATCGCGGCCAGGGGCACCTGACGACCTTCCTGCTGATCATCGCGCCGGGCGACCGTCCCCTCTATCTCAACCTGGTCTATGCCATCGGAGCAGGGCTTATCGGGTCGTTCCTGCCCAATATAATGCTCAAGAACACCACGACCAAGCGCCAGTATTCGATCCGTCGCGCCTGGCCCGACTGCCTGGACCTGCTGCTGCTTTGCGTGGAAGCGGGCATGTCGGTGGAGCACGCATTCAAGCGGGTTGGCCGCGAAATTGGCAATCAGAGCGTCGAACTGGCCGAAGAGCTCGCATTGACCACGGCCGAACTGGCCTTTCTGGAAGACCGCGGCCGTGCCTTTGACAACCTGGCCCGGCGCACGGGCCTTGATGGCGTCAAATCGGTGATGACCGCTCTTATTCAGGCCGACCGCTATGGTACCTCGGTCGGCCAGGCCCTGCGCGTGATGGCCGAGGAAGGCCGCGAGCAGCGGATGATGGAAGCCGAAAAGAAAGCCGCAGCGCTGCCGCCCAAGCTTACCGTGCCGCTGATCCTGTTCTTCCTGCCGGTGCTGTTCATCGTCATCATTTCGCCCGCGATGATCAAGGTCTTCGGCCCCGGCGGCGTTGCCGGCGGCTAGAACCGCTGCCCCAGAATGCCAGAACGCCGCCCTCACGGGCGGCGTCGCTGTATCCGGATCGAGAAGAAGCAGGCGTCAGCCCTTGGCGATCTTGTCCCAGCGGTTCTGCTGGGTCAGCAGGGCGCGGACATAGGTCATGTTGTTGTTGACCTGGTCGGGTGGCAGTTCCGCCGCGTAGAGCGCGCGGCATTCGTCAAACCGGCCCTGCAGCCCGACGATCAGCGCCAGGTTCTGGCGGATCTGAGTGTTGGCCCCGCGCATCTGCACCGCGCGGCGCAAATGCTGCTCGGCGGTGGCCAGTTCATTGGTCATGGCATAGCTCAGGCCGATATTGGCTTCGATCGAGGCTTCGCCCGGCGCGATGGTCAGCGCCTGGGTGTAGAGCTGGCGGGCCTCGCCATTGCGGCCCAGCTGATCGAGCGTCGCGCCCTTGACCAGCAGCGCGTTCCAATCGGGAACATCGGGGCGGATCACGTTGTCGAGCACGGCCAGCGATTGATCGAACCGGCCATCGGCGGTCAGCGCCTTGGCATAGGCAACCGCGATGTCGACGTCGCCGGGCAGGGCGGCGATCCCGACCTCGAGCACCGAGACGGCCTGTTTGGACTGCCCCACGGCCCGCAGCGCGGCGGCGTAGTGAATGATATTGCCCTTGTCGCGCGGATTGGATTTGTAGCGGCCGGCCAATTCGCCCAGGCTGGCCTGGCTCTGGCCGGCAGTCCTGCCGGAGTAATCGGGAGAGGGCGTGCTGCCCCGGTTGGAAGCGCATGCGCTCAGGGCGATAATCGCCACGCCCACCATGAGCAGGCTCCGCAACATCTTTGATCTCGGTTGGCGGATCGTCACCGGCGGCTCCCTGGCGGTCCGGGGCGGGCGAAGCTCGCCCGCCTGACCGCGACAGTCTGTGATCGGGCCCTTGCCCATTCCTCCCGAGAAGTAAATCATTAACCCTAACAGCCGGTTAAAGTCCTCGCCTCACCATTTGCTGCGGCTCCGGTCGCTACGGCGCTGTCCGTCGCAGGACGGCTGGCGCTCCAACCCCCTCAAACTGCAAAACAATGGCTCAGGGCGGATGACTTGAGGGACCCCGACAGGCTAGATGTTCTGACCAGTCAATATGCGGAGTGCAGCCATGTCCCACCCGACCCCGATCATCTGCGTGGAAGAGGGTAGCCTGGAAAGCGCGGACATCACGCCGGCCCAGCGCGCCTGGGCGCAGGCCAATGAATTTTCCGGCCAGCGCGGTCGCCTGCTGCCCGTTCCCGATACCCAGTCGGGTCTGGCGGCCTATCTGTTTGGCCTGGGGACGGAGCCTGATCGCCCCAAACTGCTCACCGGCCTGGCGGGTTCCGCCCTGCCGGGCGGCAATTACCGGCTCGACGGGCCCTATGGTGATCCGGTCCTGGCGGCGGTCGGGTTCCGCCTGGGCGCCTATCGTTTCAGCCGCTATCGTTCGGCGAGCCCGATGCCGACGCTCGCCCTGCCCGATGGCGCCGATGCAGCCGAGATCGAGCGCCTGGTCGAGGCTGCCACCATCGCCCGCGATCTGATCAATACGCCGGCCAATGATTTGGGCCCCGATGCCTTTGAGGCGGCCATCCGCGATTTCGCCGCGGCGCGCCAGATGGCCGTTACGGTGACTGCCGGTGATGATCTGCTGGCCGCCAATTTCCCCTTGATCCATGCCGTTGGCCGGGCCGCCGCCGAACCGCCCCGCCTGATGGACCTGAGCTGGGGTAATCCGGCCCATCCCAAGGTGACCCTGGTCGGCAAGGGCGTCACCTTCGATACTGGCGGGCTCGACATCAAGGGTGCTGCCGGCATGCTGCTGATGAAAAAGGACATGGGCGGCGCCGCCAATGTGCTGGGGCTCACCCATGCGATTGTCTCCGCCGGGCTCAAGCTGCGGCTGCGGGTTCTCATTCCCATCGTCGAGAACGCCATCTCCGCATCGGCTTTCCGCCCCGGCGACGTGCTGACATCGCGCAAGGGGCTGACGGTGGAGATCGGCAATACCGACGCCGAGGGGCGGCTGATCCTGGCTGATGCCCTGGCGCTGGCTGACGAGGAGAGCCCGGACATCCTGCTCGACATAGCGACGCTGACCGGGGCCGCCCGGGTCGCGCTGGGACCGGAACTGCCGCCGCTCTATTCGGCCGACGAACCCCTGGTACGCGCCCTGATGGCGGCCGGGCTGGCCACCGACGACCCGCTCTGGCACATGCCGCTCTGGTCGCCCTATGACAGCATGATCAGCAGCAAGATCGCCGACGTGAACAATGCCGGGGCAGGGGGCTTTGCCGGCTC
>CAXBKI010000351.1:0-3986 GCA_963975955.1 uncultured Devosia sp. | reverse complement strand
CGCCCTGGCCGGGAATGGCGGCGCTGAACAGCACGGCGGGGGCGAGGGCGACCAGATCGGCGACAAAGCCAGGCGCCCGCGCCGGGGAGAGGTGTTCGGCCACTTCGAGCGACAGGGCCAGATCGACCCGCGGCCCGGCAAAGGGCTGTTCGAGATCGTGCGGGGTCAGGGCGATACGGGGGTCATCGAGCATGGCGGGGGTGACCCAGTCGCCCTCGACGCCAAAGGCGGCCTGCGCGCCCGAGGCAAGCGCGGCGGCCAGCCAGGTGCCGGTGCCGCAGCCCAGATCGGCGACGCTGGCGCGCGGCAGGGCGGGCGGCAGGGCCGAGAGCAGACGCCCGGCGGCGTGCGCCGTATGCAGGTGGCGATTGGCATAGAAATCGGCGGGGTAAAGGGCAGCAGTCATTGCGGCGGTCGCTCCGTGGGGGAGACGCGTTGGGACGATACGGCAGGGCGGCGGCCATGGATCAAATTATCCGGGAACCGCCAGCACGGTACCACGTTGTCTGGCCAGCGTCGAAACCACTCACACGGAGACAAGCAATGGCTGCCGAAAAGACCCTCCAGGACCTGTTCCTCGATACGCTCAAAGATATCTACTATGCCGAGCGGCAGATCGCCAAGACGCTGCCGAAAATGGCCAAGGCCGCGACCGCCCCGGAGCTCAAGGCCGGCTTTGAAAAGCACCTCGAGGAAACCCATGGCCATGTCGAGCGGCTCGAGCAGATTTTCGAACTGCTGGGCAAGGCGCCGCGTGGCAAGACCTGCGATGCCATTCTGGGCATTATCGAGGAAGGCAAGGACATCATCGAAGAATTCAAGGGCACCGTGGCGCTGGACGCCGGCCTGGTGTCGTCGGCCCAGGCGGTCGAGCACTATGAAATGGCCCGCTACGGCACGCTCAAGACCTGGGCGCAGCAGCTGGGCATGAAAGAAGCGGTGCAGCTGCTCGATGCCACGCTGCAGGAAGAGATCGCGACCGACAAGACGCTCAGCCAGCTGGCGACCAGCCAGGTCAACCAGAAGGCGGCCTAAGGGCAGGGACGGGGCGGGCCCGGTGGGCCTGCCTTGCCTGCCGATGATGGTATCGTGATGCACAAGAACTCAGACCTGGCCGAGGCGATCAGACGAACAGCCTATTTCCTGTGGGAACAGGATGGCCGTCCGCCGGGCCGCGAGCTCGACTACTGGCTGCGGGCCAAGGAGATGCACCAACGCCATATGGCCTATGATCGCTGGCTGGCGGAGGGAACGCCGGTCGACCGGTCCGACGTGCACTGGAGCGCGGCGGCGGGACAGATCGACGATGATTGAAAAAAACGGGCCTGATGGGGCCCGTTTTTGTATCGTGCGTGTGGAAAACCCGGGCCCTGCGAGCACAGCTCTGCGGGCCTGACCTGCTCAAAACGCGCCATCGGCGCGTTTTGACGGCGCGAAGCGCCGTCGCAGGTCAGTCCTTGGCGCGCTCGACGTAGGAATTGTCTTCGGTGTTGATGACGATGCGGGTGCCGGCGCCGATATGGGGCGGGACCATGCACTTAAGGCCATTGGTGAGCACGGCGGGCTTGTAGGAGGACGAGGCCGTCTGGCCCTTGACCACTGGCTCGGTCTCGGCGATCTCGACGGTGACGCGCTGGGGCAGTTCCATGGACAGGGCATTGCCCTCGAAGGTCTTGAGGTGAACCTTCATGCCATCGGTCAGATAGGCCTTCTGGTCGCTGATCACATCGTCCTGGACGGTGATCTGCTCGAAGCTGACGGGCTCCATGAAATGGTGACCCTCGCCATCGGAATAGAGATAATCATATTCGCGATCGTCAACATCGGCCTTTTCGACCATTTCGACGGTGCGCCAGCGGCCGACGACCTTCACGCCATCGGAAATGCGGCGCATGTTGACGTTGGTGATGGAGTTGCCCTTGCCGGGGTGGACGTTTTCCGCCGTCAGGACGACATGCAGGGCGCCGTCCTGTTCGACGACATTGCCCTTGCGCAGCGAAGAGGCGATGACCTTGACCATTATTCTTCCTTGTTCGTATCGGTTGCGCGTCGTAGAGGCTGAGCCATCCGCGCGCGAAATAGACCTTCGTGCGCCAACTACCCTATCTCGGCGCAAATCTCCAGCCTTGCCGTCATAAAGGTCCCATGAGCCAATCGCCCCCTTTGCCAGCCTCGCCATGGTGGACCCCTTCGGTGCATGCCGACCGGCGGCCGATCCTTCTGGCCCGCAACCGGATCGAGGCCGCGGTGCGGGGCTATCTGGCACAGCAGGATTTTCTTGTTGTCGATCCGCCCGGGCTGCAACGCTCGCCGGGCAATGAGACGCATCTGCACGCGTTCGGCACCAGCATGATCGGCAATGATGGGGTTGGGCAGGCGATGTACCTGCATACCTCGCCCGAATTCACCATGAAAAAGCTGTTGGCGGCGGGAGAAATGCGGATCGCCAGCCTTGGCCATGTCTGGCGCAATCGCGAGCGCAGCGCGCTGCACCACCCCGAATTCACCATGCTCGAATGGTATCGGGTGGGCGAGAGCTATGATGCGGTGATCGCCGACTGCGTGGCGCTGCTGCGGCTGGCGGCACAGACAACGGGCGTGGCAAGGCTGATCTACCGGGACCGCCAGTGCGACCCCTTTGCCGAGCCGGAACGGCTGAGTGTGGTGGAGGCCTTTGCGCGGCATGCGGGCATCGACCTGTTCGCCACGATGGATAACGCGGGCAATACCGATGGCGCGGCGCTGGCGCGGCAGATGGCGGGGCTGGGCATGGCGGTGCCCGAGGACACCAGCTGGAGCTATCTGTTCAGCCTGATTCTGACCGACAAGGTCGAGCCGGCGCTGGGCATGGGGCGGATGACGGTGCTCGACCGCTATCCGGCAGCCGAAGCGGCGCTGGCGCGGCGGGCAAGCGATGACCGGCGGGGGAGCGAGCGGTTCGAGCTTTATGCCTGTGGGGTGGAACTGGCCAATGGATTTGGCGAGCTTACCGATGCGGATGAGCAACGCCGGCGGTTCATGGCCGAGATGGCCGAGAAGGAGCGGATCTATGGCGAACGCTATCCGCTCGACGAGGATTTTCTGGCCGCGCTGGCGCTGATGCCGGCGGCCAGTGGCGTCGCGCTGGGCTTTGACCGGCTGGTAATGCTGGCGACGGCGGCCCCCAGGATCGAGGCGGTGCTGTGGGCGCCGGTGGCAGAATGAGTGTTGGGGGCAAGTTCACCTCTCCCCTGAGGGGAGAGGTCGTCCCGCAGGGGCGGGTGAGGGGGTCGGTGGCTGGTGGGGACGCTGTGGTTGCTGCTGGCGCTGAACCCCTCACCCCAGCTCTGCCAGGTCGCTGCGCTCCCGGCGGCGCTACCCTCTGTCCTCAGGGGAGAGGGAAAGTCCTGATATTGGGGCTCCGGCACCCCCTCCCAGCCTCCCCCGCCGAGGGGGAGGTGCTGTTCGGTGCGGAGGCGACAAGGTGCACATAAAGACCGTGGACGGGCTGGTGGCGGCCGGGCTGGTGCAGGATGGTGGTGCCCTGCGGCCGGTGGCGGAAAAATATGCGGTGGGAATTACCCCTGACGTGCTGGCGCTGATCGACAGGACCGATCCCGATGACCCGATGGCGCGGCAGTTCGTGCCGAGCGCGGCCGAGCTGGTGACGACGCCGGACGAGCGGGCCGACCCGATCGGCGATCTCAGCCATTCGCCGATCGAGGGGATTGTGCATCGCTATCCCGATCGGGTGCTGCTCAAGGCCGTGCATGTGTGCCCGGTCTATTGCCGGTTCTGCTTTCGGCGTGAAATGGTGGGGCCGGCCGGGCTGGGGACGCTGACGCCGGACCAGCTGGATGCGGCGGTGGACTATATCGCGACGCATAACGAGATCTGGGAAGTGATCCTGACCGGGGGCGATCCGCTGGTGCTGTCGCCGCGGCGGCTGAGCGAGATGATGGCGCGGCTGGCCGGCATCGAGCACGTCAAAATCGTACGGTTTCATA
>CAXBKI010000350.1:0-4000 GCA_963975955.1 uncultured Devosia sp. | reverse complement strand
CCGGCGTCGGAATGGCCCAGGCTCACCACGATGCCGGCCTGCGCCAGGGCGGCTATCTGGTCCGTGGTGACCGTCTCGGGCGCTACGGTGACGATCAGATTGGGCAGCGCCGCACGGGCCGCGACGAGACGGGCAAGGTCGCTGTCATCCATCGGGCGGATCAGGGCCGGGTCATGGGTCCCCTTGCGGGCCAGGGAAAGGTGCGGGCCTTCCAGATGCAGGCCGATAAATCCGGGCACCGCCTGCTCGGCAGCACTATGGCCAGCCGCGATGGCGGCAATATTGACCGCGACCGTGTCGGTTATCAGGGTTGGCAGCAGCGCCGTGGTGCCGAACTTGGCATGGGCAGCGCAAATGGTCCGAATGCCGGCGAGCGAGGGATCATTGTTGAACAGCACGCCGCCGCCCCCATTGACCTGCAGATCCACAAAGCCGGGGACAATGCTGCCGCCCGACAGCTGAACCTGTTCGGCATGCGCCGGCACATCGCCGGCCGGTACAATCGCCGACACCATGCCGAACTCGATCAGCAGGGCAGCGTCATCGTGCCGGACCTGACCATCAAAGATTTGGGCGCCCGATACGGCCAGCAGATCACTCATAGTGTTTCGGTGACCTTTTTGAGGGCTACCGGCAGATCGGGGTTGAAACCGCGATGGCGGGACAAGGCCTCGACAAAACCATAGAAGGAGACAATCAACGACAGCGGATCGGTGAGCGGATGACCCGTGGCCGCGAAGGGCAGCCGGTTGGCCGCGCCCGGGCGCTCACTGGTGAGGAAGGCCAGTGCGCCCTGCCCGGCCAGCTTGTGCGTCATGTCGGCGACCGAGACCTCCGCCGCGTCGCGCGAGGCCAGCCCCAGCACGGGATAGCCCGGCGTCACGATGGCCACAGGACCATGCATAACTTCGGCGGCGCTATAGGATTCGGCCTGAATATTGCAGGTTTCCTTGAATTTGAGCGCCGCTTCATTGGCGATCGCGAAGCCGGGGCCGCGCCCCAGCACATAGAGGGCATCGTGGCCGTCGAGCGCGCCGATCATGCCGGACCAGTCGCAGGCCGCGGCCCTGGACAGTGAAGCGGGCAAATCACTGACCGCGGCGCCCAGCGCGGTATCGCCACTCCAGCGAGCGACCAGCGCCAGCCCGGCCACGACCGAGGTCACAAAGGTCTTGGTGGCGGCAACCGACTGTTCGACGCCGGCGTGCAGATCGATGGTGAAATCGGACGTTGTGGCCAAGGGCGAACCGGCGGTGTTGGTAATGGCAATGGCCAGCGCACCGGAGCGGCGGGCGGATTGGGCCATGCCGACAATGTCCGGACTCTTGCCAGACTGGGAAATGGCAATGGTCGCGGCGCGGTCGAGCCGCAGGTCCTTGCCATAGATCGACGCAATGGACGGACCAATCGAGGCAACGGGCAGACCCAAGGTCAGCTCAATGGCATATTTGAGATAGGTGCAGGCGTGATCGGAGGAGCCGCGCGCCACGGTGGCGACCAGCATCGGATCGCGCTCACGCAGTGCCGAAGCAGCAGCATCGAGCGTATCACTGCTGCTGTCGAGAAAACCGGCCACGATGTCGGGTATCTCTGCAATCTCGCGGCGCATGTGGGTCTGTTCGGACACTGTCACGGGGTTTTGCCTCCAGTTTTGGGTGCATCGCCGAGGCGCAGTTCGGCAACAAAGTCATAGGTGTCGCCCCGATAGATGGAGCGGGTGAATTCGATGACCCGCCCGGAGGCGAGATAGGAGGTGCGCTCGATATTGAGACCGGCGGAACCCACCGGCACCTCGAGCAGTTGCGCATCCTCAGCGTCCAGATTGGCGGCGCGAATCCGCTGAATGGCGCGTATCGGCCGATTGCCGGTCTTGTCGAGGTGCTTGTAGAGCGAATCGGCGATCGCTGCGGGATCGGGCAGCACGCTCGCCGACAGGCTGGCGCGTTCAATGGCGAGCGGGATATCGCCGCTCAGGCGCAGACGGGCAATGCGGGCAACCTGATCGCCAGAGGAAAGGCCGAGAATGACGGTTTCTTCCGGGGATGGCAGGTAGAGGCCACGCTCGAGCCAATTGGCATGGACCGCCATGCCGCGGCGCGCCATATCTTCAGTAAACGAGGTCAGTTGCGACAGCGATTGCTCAACCCGCTGCGGCTGCGGCGCGACGAAGGTGCCCGAACCATGGCGCTGCAGCAGAACGCCGTCCTTGACCAATTGCAGCACGGCCTTGCGCACGGTCACCCGCGATACATCGACCCTGGCGGCCAGATCGCGCTCGGACGGCAGGGCGTCGCCCGGGCTGATGGCGCCATTGTGGATGGCGTCCTGAATCCAGCGCTTGAGTTGCAGATAGAGCGGGCCACCGGACGGCAATCGGACAGGGCCATCGGCAAAAAAACTGTTCGACAATCCTGTCACTTCCCTCCGTCTATTGGAGCCTGGCGCTGCCATTGTTACCAGGATGGGCCGCAATTGGCTCGAGGGCAGCGCCTGCAGTATTCAATACCAATAAAATACCATTTTCCAACAGGCAAGTCGCGGGCGGCATAAATTGCCACAGAGGACTGCAGTTTCCGGGATGAAGCCCGGCGACAGCCCGGCAAAGAGCCGATAGCTTTGTAGACAAGTGGTATTTTTTTGGCATTATCGCCACGACTGGAGAAAGCCATGACGACACCGCAGACCGAGATGACCCACGCCAGCGCCAAAGGCTTTGACACCAGAGCCGACCGCGATGCGCTGACGATTCTTGCCATGGCGCAGGTGGAGGCGGCAAGGGCTGTCGAGGATGCCGTCGACGAGATTGCCAGGGCCGCCCGGATGGCGGCCGAAAGCCTTGCCGCGGGCGGCAGGCTGATCTATGCCGCAGCCGGCAGTTCGGGCCTGATGGCCATGGCCGATGCGGTCGAGCTGCCAGGCACATTCGGCATTGCGCAGGACCGGATCATCGTGATGCTGGCCGGCGGCATCGCCGCGCTGCCGGCAATGAAGGGCGGCCCCGAGGACGACGCCGAGGCCGCACGCAGCACGCTGGCGGCGGTCAATGTCGGGCCCCATGACTGCCTGATTGCCCTGACGGCCAGCGGCTACACGCCCTACCCCATGGCAGCGGTCCAGGCCGGCCGAGCGGCGGGAGCGCGGACCGTCGGCATCTCCAACAATCATGGCGCAGCGCTGTTTGAGCATGTCGACGTTGGCATCTGCCTGGCGACGCCGCCCGAAGTGATTGCCGGCTCGACGCGGATGGGCGCGGGGACGGCCCAGAAGATCGCGCTGAACATGCTCTCCACGATGGTGGCGGTGCACCTGGGGCATGTGCATGACGGTTTCATGGTCAATGTGGTCGCCGATAATCTCAAGCTGCGGGACCGGGCGCGACGCATAGTGATGGGCATCGCAGATGTTTCCGAAGAACAGGCTTCCCATTGGCTGGCGGTTGCCGACGGGTCAGTCAAAACCGCCATTGTGCTGGCCGCCGGCGCTGACGACGTGGCGAGTGCCCAGCGGTTGCTCAGCGATCACCAGGACAAATTGCGCCCAGTGCTGCAGGCGCTGGAAGCCGGAAACAAGGCGACTAATCCTAACGGCGACTAATCCTGCCGACCGCGCAACGCCTGTCATGTATCTGCGTTATGTCGAGACAATGGCGACCTATCGGCGCCATGGTCGCCCCTGCCGGGCATGGAGGACTGGACATGAACATTCTCAGCGACGACGCCATCCGTGACCGCGCCTACGCCCTCTGGGTCGAGGCGGGATCGCCGGAAGGCAATGACCTGTATTTCTGGCATCTGGCCGAGCAGCAGCTGACCGCAGAGGCCGACGCCGAGCCCGCCCAGGACGATACAACCAGCCGCGGGCCCGATACTGCATCCGATCCCGCACGGTTCTAGCAGCGCGATCGGGGCCTTTTTTGGCGACCGGCGCCGCTGATCCTGGTGAGGGATGATATAGACGGGTTCATCCCAATAGCGACGAGACTTCCATGACCGACCCGATC
>CAXBKI010000349.1:0-4005 GCA_963975955.1 uncultured Devosia sp. | reverse complement strand
GGGAGTACAGGATCGATCAGCTGGCCATGCGGGCGAGCGCCGGCTCGGCGGCAGCCGCGAGCTTGCGGAAGTAGGATTTGGCCATCTCCGCATCGACGACATCGGCATATTTCTGGTGCATGTCGTAGAGGTTCATCCAGTGCGATGCCTCGGTGCGGTCATAGGCGCAGTCTGCCGGCACACCGACCTTGAAACGGTGGGTGGCGGCATCGACGGCACTGGCACGCAGGCAGCCGCTGGTGGATTCGCCACACAGGATCACGGTGTCGATCCCCATGGAAATGAGATGGAAGGCCAGGGGCGTGCCCTGGAAAGCGCTTGGCGCGGTCTTCTCGATCACCACCTCGCCGGAGATCGGCGCAACCTCGTCACAGATCTGCTCACCCTTGAGCTTCATTTCGGCACTCATCGTGGATGGCCCGCGCTTGCGGTGCACCCATGGCTTCATGCCGTTATTGAGGCCTTTGATGTGCACGACGGGCACGCCGGTTTCCCGTGCAACGGCCAGCAGTTCAGCCGTTTTGTCGACCGCTGCCCACCCCTCCAGCCCGGTGCTGCCAGGCCAGGTCTTCATCGATTCAAAGATCGGCTCGCGCGTCAGGCCGACGACGCTGTAATACATGTCGATCAGCACCAGAGCCGGCTTGCTGCCAAATCCCGACAGCTCCTTCTTGCCCCACTGCAGATCGTGCTGCTTGTCGCGCTCGCTCAGGAAGTTTTCCCAACCATACACTGCCATTCTCCTTGTCAACATCGATCCGCCTAATTATTAGGCAACTTTTCATGTTGATTAGCGTATTGGCATTTTGATCCGGTTCAAGCAAAAGTAACTACGGAGATCCATAAGTCGGACTAACAGATGCCCCTGCCCCTGCCTTCCATTGCGAGCCTTCGTTCCTTTGAAGCCAGTGCGCGTCTTGAGAGTTTTTCCAAGGCTGCACAAGAGCTTAACCTGACACAAGCGGCGATCAGCCAGCAAATTCGCCTGCTTGAGGATCGCGTTGGCGGACAGTTGTTTAGCCGGGAGGCGAGGCATGTGAAATTAACAGAGCTGGGGCGCCTGTATCACGGCCTTAACGTCGATGCGTTGCGAGAGCTGGAAAGTGCGTTTGAAACGGTTCGCGCGCTCGCCCGTCCCGATGCTCTGGTGGTCAAGACGACGCCGACATTTGCGTCATACTGGCTGCTGCCCCGCCTGTCGGCCTTTCAACACGCCTGGCCATCGGCAAGCCTGACAGTGACGGCAGTGGAGTCGTCGCTGGGCCAGTTCGATGGTGTTGGCGATGTTGCGATCACGACCGGCCAGGATCAGTGGCAGGGCTTTCTGACCACCAAGCTATTCGACATCGACCTGGTCGCCGTCGCCTCTCCCATCGTGGCGCGCAGGACGGACCTTGGCCGGTTCCTGGCCGGCCACACCGACAAGATTATCCATACCATGAGGCGCCTGGATGACTGGACCCTCTGGTGTCTTGGCGCTGGTGTCCCCAATATCCAGCTCGATCGCGGAACGATCCTGTTCAACTCCGCGCTTTCCTACAGCGCAGCCGAAAAGGGCATGGGCATCGTCATTGCCGAGGAGGCAATGATCGCAGATCAACTGACGCAGGGAACGCTGGTCGAGGTTCACTCAGCGCGCGTGCCGTCCGGCCGGGGCTACTACCTGCTTGAGCCGGATCATCGCGCCAGAAAGCCGATCGTCGACGCCTTCATTCATTGGCTGCAGCAGGAAATGGCGGCAACCACGACGATCCTGTCGGAACGGCGCGGGCTCGGACTGGGGCTCGGCAAGAACTAGACGCGCGCGGCATTGAGCCGGTCGATCCAGCAGTCCACTTGCGCGGTCGCCAGGGCCACGCCGTCCACCCGGTCACTACTTCAACAGCCCCTCGCGCATGAATTCGGCAAAGCCGGCCAGGCCGGGGTCCTCGCCATCGGCAGTGGACGCCGTCTTGCCGGATTTTTCCGCCCGCGCCAGCTTGGCCTTCCAGAGCGCGCGCTGCCGGTTTTCGCGACGGGTTTCGACATCGTCTTCGCGCCAGGCGTCGATCTGGTCATTGTCGAGCAGATCCTGCACCACGCGCGGATCGAAGACGTGGAAAGTGATCTTTCTGGCCCTGCCCCGCAATTTCACCGTCCGCGTGCCGGCGCTGGGCAGCCGACCGTCCTTGAGCCAGCGGTGCCGCTCGGAGGTCTTGATGGTCAGGATATCCTCGATCTCGCGCGGGATCACCGGCAGGTTCTCAATGCCCACCAGCCCCTCGCTGACAATCCTGGCGGCGGCGGCAAAGGCCTTGGCCTCGCTTTGCGGCACCACCAGCGCCAGCGTGCCGGCGGCAATATCGAGTTTCTTGCGCAGCGCCAGCGGCAGCCGCGCCCGCATTTCGAGCAGTATGCCCTTGGCGCGCACCGACGAACCCAGCGTCGCTGCAGATGGCAGCGTCCACTCCTGGGTCAGCATGGGCTCGGTGCTGGGTTTCTTGCGCGGTGCCATGGGGTGTCAGATAGGCGATTTATGGTGCCGCTTCAACGCGTCGCCGGCTGTTGCTGGTTCCGCAGAAGGCGCAAGCCGGGCAAGATTGCCTCGCGAGCGGGCCGCGCCGGCGAGTGTATCGGAGCATCAATGTGAGAAACCGGCAGCCACCTCTAGCTGCATTTGGCTAGAACCTGCGCGATTGTCGTCTTGGAGCCCCTGGCGCCAAACACGTGACTGTCGAGGACATCGAGCCCGCTGCCGGCCTGGCGCACGAAGCCGATGCGGATACCGGCGCGGGCACCCTGGGCGATCTTGGCCCATTGCCGGGCCACAGGGCCGCGAACGATCGCCGAGGAACCTTCGAGGTGGATCAGGGGCATGTCCTGGGCAAAGCTGGTATTGGCGTCCGCCGCGGGCTTGCTGCCCGGCGCCGGATCCGGCGTGATGGCCAGGCTCAGGGCTGTGGCCTTGGCGACAGGGGGCGTCGGCTGGCGAACCCAATAGCCCATGGCCAGCTGGCCACCGCGGCAGGCAAACTGGAATTGCGCGTCACCGTTGTCGAGCCAGGCGATCGGCGTCGCCCCGCCCTCATAGCGCCAGGTCTGAGCCGCAGTCTCAGGCCCGGTTTCGCCCAAGGATGGCGTCACCAGCAAGAGGCAGAAAGCGGCGGCGAACAGGTTACGCATGGGGACTCCGAGGGCAGCGGCAAAAGCGCCACTCCTCACCAGAACCTCCTAATATTGTCTTGACCTCGCGCACTGGTGATCGACAAGGCGGCGCGAACGGTAAGACCAAAGATTTCGCTGGCAATGCGCAACGTCTTGTCTTCAATGCCCAATATGAAAAAGCCCGGCAACGGAACAATGGCTCTGTCCACGCCACAGGCCGGACACAACAAGCTGGAACAAGGCTGAAGACACAGCTGGCGCGTTGACCGCGTCAGGGCAAGCAAGGAGTTCGGGATGCACTTTACCACCATGGAAAATCCCGCGGTGTCGCCGTCATGACGCAGGATCGCTCCCAGGCACTGGTGGTGTTCGGTGTTACCGGCGATCTTGCTCACAAGATGATCCTGCCGTCGCTCTACCAGATGGTGCGGCGGGGGAATATCAGCGAGCCCATTATCGGGGTGGCGCGAGACGACTGGGACATCGAGGATATGGCAGCGCGGGCCCGCGACGGCATCGTCCGGCACTTCGAAGAGGTCGACGAGGCCGTCTTCGCTCGGTTCAAGAGCCTGCTGCGCTATGTCAAGGGCGACTATACCAGGCCGGCGACCTTTGCGCGGCTGCGTGAGGCGCTGGGAACGGCCAGCCGGCCGCTCTACTATCTGGCGATACCCCCTTCCCTGTTCGGCACCGTTATCGAGGCACTCCAGGCCGCCGGTATCGCCGAGGGCGCGCGGCTGATGGTGGAAAAGCCGTTCGGCCGGGACCTGGCGTCCGCCGAAGCGCTCAATGCCGCCCTGCTTGCCGTGTTTGCGGAAGACGACGTGTTCCGCGTCGATCATTTTCTGGGCGAAGAGGGGG
>CAXBKI010000348.1:0-4007 GCA_963975955.1 uncultured Devosia sp. | reverse complement strand
ACCAGCAGCGGCGCCAGCGCCTCGATATGGGTTTCGACGCCCCCCTGCGGCCCGTTGATGCCGCGCGAGCCCAGCATCAGGATGGCGGCTCTCTTTCGTCTGCGGTCGATCATGCGGGCACCAGCTGTCCATAGAGCGCGAGCATGCGGTCGCGATAGACCGCGGCGGAAAAGTCCTGCGCCACCCAGTCGCGCCCGGCGGCCCCCATCTGCGCGCGCCGGGTCGCGCCAAGGCCTTCCATGCGCGCCAGCACGGCTGCCAGGTGTTCGGGGTCTGCCGGCCGGGCGATCAGTCCGGTGTGGTCGGCGCGGATCAGCTCGGGAATGCCGCCAATATCGGTGCCGATGACGGGCCGGCCCAGGCCATAGGCCTCAAGCAGGCTGACGGGCGCATTTTCGTACCATTCGGAAGGCAGCACCAGGGCGCGCGCGCCGGCCATGAGGTTACGCAGCGCCGGGCCCGAGACGTGGCCGACAAACTCGACCCGCGCCTGCCGCGCACTCGCCGCCTGCCGGAGCATGGCTTCTTCGGGGCCGCTGCCGGCGATGACCAGCCGCACGCCGGCGCGCCCGGCAGCCTCGATCAGCGTGGCGATGCCCTTTTCGGGCGCCAGGCGTCCGGCAAACAGGTAATAGTCCCCTTCCTCGCCCGCCGGGCTGGCGAGGAAATGGGGATCCACGAAATTGGGCACATGGACCAGCTGGTCGGCTGGCCAGCCCCATTCGATCAGCTTGGTGCGGTAAAACCGGCTGGGCACGACGATGCGATCGAGATAGTTGCGGTAGAGGCCAAGGCTGCGATGCACCGCCGTCTCGAGCATCAGCAAGCCGCTGAGCGCCACCGAATCCTTGGCGCAGCGATTGGTCAGCACCTGGGTGAAGTTGCCGTTCCTGCACTTTTCACAGACAGCGCCATGCGAGAGCATCTTGTAGGCGGGGCAGGCAATCTTGAGATCATGCGCCGTCATCACGGTTGGCACGCCGCGGGCCTTGAGTGTCTGGAAAATCGCCGGCGAGAGATGGTGATAGACATTGTGCGCATGCGCCAGATGCGGGCGGAAGCGGTCGACCAGGGCCGCGACGCCGCGCTGCGCCTCGCGCGAATAGATGATCTGGGCGGCGTGGCGCAGCTTGGTGGCGAGGCCAGGCTGGTGGCCGAACTCGATCTCGGACACGAAGTAGTCCGACCAGTCGCTGGGCAGGCTCGAAATGATCGAGCGCCGCCTCGACCGTCAGAATGGTGCAGCCGGCGTCGCGCGCATGGCGCACCAGGCTGGCAAAGCTTGCGGGCGTGCAGCCATAGGGGGTGGGGGCATCGGCAATGTCGTGCGCGTAAAAGATCAGCCAGCCCGGATTGGCGACCAGATCATCGACGACGCCGCGCAGCGCCAGCACGCTCTCCTCGGGCTGCTGGATCGGCACGCCATGCAGATAGGTGCGGTCGGTAAGGCCGCGATTGATGCCATTCAACCCTCCCCGGGCGGAGCGGAAGGTCCGCGCCATCAGCGCCCGGGCGCGGAAGGATCCGGCATTGTAGGGATAGGCGAAATTGGTCGGCCGGCGCCCCCCCGCCAGGCCGGCCAGAAAGGACTGGTTGCTGGCGATGTCGCGCTCCAGCGCATCGCCATACTGGTGGCGCAGATTGGGGTGGGCAAAGGTGTGGCAACCCAGTTCGTGGCCGCGCTGCAGCAGTTCGGCGCAGCCCTCCGCGCTGATCAGGGTCCGGTCGGCTTCGCGCTGCCCGGTGAGGCCACCGGAGATGTAGAACGTGCCGCGCGCGTCGCAGCTTTCCAGAATGGCAGCGCCGGCGCTGAGCGCGGTGTCGGGCACATCGTCAAAGGTGAAGCTGACAATGGGCGTGGTTGTCGGCACCATGATCTGCGGACCGGGCAGGGGTTCGATCAGCCGGTTGGTCAGGCGACCGGCAAAGTCATCGATGCGGGCGCGCAGGCTAGGCATGGACAACCTCCCCATTATGGGCTGCGGGACGGGTGGCATGAGCCGACACCAGCCGGGCGGCGCCCTGCAGCCGCAAGCCGAACAGCGCGAACAGCAGGCAGAACCACAGCGCGCCACCGCCTTCGTAGAACACGCTTTCGACGCAGGCGGTGATGATGACGTAGAGCCAGATGCGGATGAACAGGCGGGTGAGGGCGGGATTGTTGTCGGCCCGCTGGGCCTGCGCAATGTCGCGGATGGGGATCAGAGCGGCCCACACCACGGTAATGATGAGCCCCGGAACACCCAGGCCGATCAGGGAATCCAGATAGCCATTGTGCCCGTTATAGGCCGCCACCGCCCAGGTTTCCAGCGAGCCGCCGCTATAGACCAGGGCATCGGTCTGCCAGAACGATTGCAGGCCATAGCCGGTGAAGGGCCGCTCGGCGATGGCCGAAAAGGCAAAGCGCCAGATGTCGGAGCGGTTGGTAAAGGTCGGGTCTACCCCCAGCGCGGTCACCAGATGGCGCAGGGGCTCCCAGACGGCCGAGCCCACGGCCACCAGGTTGAAGGCGATCAGCCCGCCGACGACCAGCGGGAGGCGGGTCCAGGCGAACCGCTCGACCGACCAGGCAAGCACCAGAATGGCAGGCAGCACCAGAATGGAGGTCTTGCCGCCGGTATGGACGAGGAAGAACACGGCCAGCCCGATGGTCACGAACCCCACCAGGCGCGACCAGGCAGAGGCAATGAACAGCCCGAAGAACACCGACAGCACCATGGCGCCGGCAGCCGTGTTCTTATGCGGAAAGACCCCGCGCCACAGGCCCGCATTCATCGGTTCGCGGATTTCGCTGGCCTGATGGATGGCCAGGGTGGGCTTGAACATCACCCCGTAATAGCACAGCGCCAGCGTGAGCAGCACGATGCAGGCGGCGAGGCGGGCAAATTCCCGGTCCGAGCGCGGCAGGATCAGCATCACCGCCGCATTGACCGTGACGATGGCAACCAGAATGGTCCGCTTGATGGCCAGGTCGGGATAGACGGCGATCACCGAGGTGAACAGGCACCAGCCCCCCACCACGCCGAGCAGCCAGGCCGGCCCGAACAGCGGAATGCCCCGCCCCCGGGCAAGGTAGAAGGCGATCCTCGAGCCGGACAGAGTGAGTGCGACGAGCTGGTTGAGGCTATTTGAATTGCCTGCTGCCGGATCGACGGCACCGGCGCCGGTCAGATCGACAAAGGGCGTTATGGTGATCCAGTAGAACGCGAAGACGGCCAGAAACAGCACCTTGCCAAAGATGCCGACAAGGTCACTGCCCTGCTGGTCCGCCCGCTCCACGCTAGGCCTGCTTGCGCCGTGCCAGCGCCATGCCGGCAAACCCGGCGAGCCCGGCGCAGGCCAGGCCGGCAAGCAGACCGACAAACAGTCCGGCGGCCAGCAGCAGGATGGTACGCGGCGGGTAATTGCGGCTGATCGGCGGCACCGCCGCCGAGATCACCCGGACATTGGTGGTGTCGAGCTGGCTGCGCTGGGTGATTTCCTGGGCCCGCGCCAGATAGGCCTCGTAGATCGCCACCTTGGAGGCGGAAGCGCGTTCGAGCTGGCGCAGCTGCACCTGCGCACTGTCGTCGGAGAAGACGGCGCCCATCTGGGTCGAGGCATCCTGGGTCAACTGGTCCAGCACGGCCTGCGCCCGCTCGAGATCGGCGCCGGCAACCTGCACGACGCGGGCAATCTCGCGGTCGATCTCGCCCTGCAGCGAAGCCACTTCCGAGCGTGCGGTCACCAGGCTGGGATGGCGCGGGCCCAGGGTGGACGCCAGCGAGTCGGCCTGCTGCCGGGCGGTGGCATATTGGGTGCGCAGATCGCCCAGCACGGCCGATTCCTGGGCGGCGGCATTGGCCCGACCATCGGCACTGGCCGCGGTCAGATTGGCGTAGCGCGCCTGCGCGGCGACCACCGCCTCGCGGGCCGTGGCGATCTGGGTGTTGAGCTGCACGGCCGACTGCGTGCTGAGCTGCTCGGCGCCCACCATCTGCAGGCCATTGCTGCGGCGATAGTCGGCG
>CAXBKI010000347.1:0-4010 GCA_963975955.1 uncultured Devosia sp. | reverse complement strand
ATATCGCGGGTGACGCCCTTGTGCAGTGACACAACGGTGAATTCCTTGCTCATCGGGTGAGGCTTCCAGATCGCCAGATCGGTGATCAGCAGCGTCGGGCCCTTGGTGGTTATGCCCAGGCGTTGCCGATGGTCGCCGCCCTCGCCATGGCCGAATGAGGTGAAGAAGTCGATCTTGTTGACCATCGCCCGCGTCGCCTGCTTGAGCGTGATGTAGATCTCGCCGCAGGACGTGGCGATCTCGGGCGCCCCGCCGCCGCCGGGCAGGCGCACCTTGGGGCTGTTGTAGTCCCCGATCACCGTGGTGTTGATATTGCCGTACTTGTCGATCTGCGCGGCCCCCAGAAAGCCCACCGATACGCGGCCTCCCTGCAGCCAGTAGCGGAACATCTCGGGCACCGACACGGTTGACACCGCCGTCTCGCACAATTCGCCATCGCCAATCGACAGTGGCAGCACGTCCGGGGCCGTGCCGATGGTGCCGCTCTCGTAGATCAGCGTGATATCCGGCGCATGGGTGAGCCGGGCGACATTGCAGGCAGCCGATGGCGCGCCAATGCCGACAAAGCAGACATCCTTGCTGTCTAGCGCCCGCGCTGCGGCAATTGTCATCATTTCGTTGGGCGTGAACGCGGTCATCTCAAAGCCCTTTCACGCGCTCGGCAAAGGCAGCTGGCGTCGCCTCCAGCACGTTGTCTTTCATCCAGGCTGCAAACAGTTCGCGATCGGCCGAAACCGTGTCCCATTCGAGATAGGCGGCGTTGTCGCGGTCATAATATCCCATGGTGTAGGATGGGTGCGCGCCGCCCGGGACAACGGCAATGGCGGTTATCGTCCAGTGGGGCAGGACGCACAGATTGGGGTGCAGCCCGGCAAAATCATCGACCACTTCCTCAACCGTCACGATCACCCGCTTTGCCGCCAGGGCTGCTTCCTTCTGCACACCAATAATGCCTTCGATCAACACGTCGCCGCGCTTGTTGGCCTTTTGCGCATGGATGATCGCCACGTCAGGCCGATGCGCCGGTACGGCGGCAAGTTCTTCGCCTGTAAACGGGCAGGTTACCGATCGGATATCGGGATTGACCTTGGGCAGGTCCGCGCCCACATAGCCACGAAATACCGCCATCGGCAGGCCGGCGGCACCGGCCTCATACGCCTGCGCCATGGCGGAGTGGGAATGCTCCACAATCTGGATGGCACGCGGGTACTGGTTTTCGATGGCGTCGCGCATGCGACGCAACAGCCCGACCCCTGGATTGCCCGCATAGGAGAACACCACCTTGCGCGCCAGTCCCATGCCGATCATCTGGTCATAGATGATATCGGGGGTCATGCGCACCAGCGTCAGGTCCTTGATGCCCTGACGGATCGTCTCGTGCCCGGCCGCCACGGGAATAAGGTGGGTGAAGCCCTCAAAAGCCACTGTGTCGCCATCGTGCAGATGGTCCCCGATGGCCTGCTTCAGGCTGACGAAGTTGCTCATGAGTGATCCTAGATGTCGAAAAAGACGGTCTCGTTCTCACCCTGCAGGCGAATGTCGAGCTGATAGTTGGCTGTGCCATCCACGTCGCTGCGGTTCGCGATCAGCGTTGCCCGCCGCCGCGGGTCAAGCACCTTGCCCAGCACGTGGTCGGTCGCATTGGCATCGGCCTCGTCGGCGAAGTACAGACGTGTCGCCAGGCCCAGATTGATACCGCGGGCGACGATCCACAACGAGATGTGGGGCGCCTGAGAGGCTCCACCTGGACCGGCCACGGCGCCCGGCTTGATGGTTTCAAACCGGAACGCCCCGGCACTGTCGGTTGGCTGACGGCCCCAGCCGGTGAACCCGGAGCCAGGGTTTTCGGATCGTTGCGGGAAATTGCCATCGGCATCGGCCTGCCAGATTTCAATGACCGCATCGGTCACCGGCGCGCCGCTGCCATCCAGCACGCGACCGCTTACGACAATGCGGGTGCCAGGGCTGTCGCCGGCCAGCATGGTGGCGCCGAGGTCCTGGGCATAAACCCCGCTGATCTCGGCAAAGTTCGGGGTCAGGCCGATATGCACATAGGGGCCCGCGGTCTGCGACGGCGTCTCCTTGAGCTCGGGTAGGCGGTTGATCATCACAGGCCTTCCTTGCGGTTTTCGAACAGCGTCGCCCGGCGGCCGCGCAACACGATGTCAAAGCGATAGGCCAGGGCATCCATTGGCGTCGTGTTGTGGCGATCCAGCTTCGCGGTCAGCTGGTCGATGGCAGCCTTGTCGCTGATGCCGCCGACAATCGGGCATTGCCAGATCATCGGATCACCCTCGAAATACATCTGTGTGATCAGGCGCTGGGCAAAGGCTGAGCCAAATACCGAAAAATGAATATGGGCCGGGCGCCAGTCGTTCGGCCCATTGGGCCAGGGGTAGGCGCCAGGCTTGACGGTACGAAATGAATAAAACCCGTTCTCGTCGGTCAGGGCGCGACCACAGCCGCCAAAATTGGGGTCGATTGCGGCCTGATAGCCTTCCTTGCGGTGCCGGTATCGGCCGCCGGCATTGGCCTGCCAGAACTCCACCAGCACGCCTGTCTGGGGGCGGGCGTTTTCGTCGAGCACTTGTCCGTAAACGATCAGCCGCTGCCCGATGGCTTCAACGCCGTTCTGGCTGTAGTTGCGGATCAGGTCGTTATCGAGTGCGCCGATCATGCTGTGGCCAAAGCGCGGGCCGGTGAGTTCGCCCTGCGTGGCGGCAAGCGACAGCAATGGTTGGCGTGGCGCGCGAAACGTGGTGCTCTTGTAGCCCGGCGTTGCTGCTGGTGGGTGCCAGCTCAGATCACGCGGAAAAAGCCCATTATGACCATCGGGAAACAGTTCGCTCATACTGCAGCACCTTTCTCGTCCTGCCGCGCCGCCAGCTCGGCTTTTGCCAGCTTGAATGCACTGTTTGCCGCCGGTACGCCGGCATAGACCGCAACATGCAGCAAGGCTTCCTTTATCTCCTCGGGCGAGGCGCCCGTATTGGCAGTGGCGCGTACATGCATGGCAAACTCCTCCTCGTGCCCACCGGCCGCCAGCAGGGCCAGGGTGATCAGCGATCGTTCGCGCGGAGTCAGTCCTGGCCGGGACCAGACCGATCCCCAGGCGCCTTCAACGATGAACGACTGGAAGTCCGCGTCAAAGGCCGTCTTGTTCGCCTCCGCGCGATCAACATGACTGTCGCCCAGCACGGAACGTCGTGTTGTCATGCCGCGGGCGGCCAGCTCGGAACGCTCATTCATCGGGGAGTGTCTCCAGAAAATCGTCCAGCAGCATTGCCAGACGATCGGGTTGTTCGATGCACGGCAGATGCCCGACACCGGCGATCAGTTCGTAGCGCGCGCCGCTGATCTGGTCGGCCAGCGCGCGCACTATTGCAGGAGGGGTTGATTGATCTTCGGCGCCGGCGATGACCATGGTTGGGACATTGACGCACTTTGCGGCGGCAGACATGTCCGCATCGCGAATAGCCACGCAGGTCGCAATGTAGCCCTCGGCTGGCGTTCGCAGCAGACTATTGCGCCAGCCGGCCAGCTCGTGAGGGCGGCTATGACGGAAGGCCGCACTGAACCACCGCTCCATCACACCGTCGGCAATGCTTTCCATGCCCGCGCTCTGGATCTGGGCAATGCGTGCATTCCATGATTCGACAGTGCCGATGCGGCAAGCCGTATCGCACAACACAAGGCCGGCGACCCGCCCCGGTGCAGCCATGGCGCTGGAAAGGGCGATCATTCCCCCCACCGAGACGCCGCAGATCGCAAATCGTTCGATGCCGCAGTGATCGGCAAGGGCCAGAAGATCATCGGCGAGGTCGGCGATGGCGTAGGGGGCAGGGACGACGTCGCTCAGTCCATGGCCGCGCTTGTCGAATACCACGCAGCGCCGCTTGCTTCCCAAGCCACCAATCACGTCGTCCCAGATGCGATGATCCGTGCCAAGCGAATTGACAAAGATGAGCGGCAGGCCCGCCCCTTCGTCGGATTCATGATACCAGGTGGTT
>CAXBKI010000346.1:0-4029 GCA_963975955.1 uncultured Devosia sp. | reverse complement strand
GTAGCTGGGCGCCTTGAAGGTCACCAGTTCCTCGGCGGCGGAGGGATGCAGTGCCATGGCGCGATCGAAATCGGCCTTGGTGGCCCCCATGCCGATAGGAATAGCGACCAGCTGGATCATCTCGGCTGCGCCGTGGCCGAGAATATGCACGCCGAGCACCTTGCCGCCCTGCTTTTCCGTGATGAGCTTGAGGATCATGCGCTCGGTGCGGGTCGAGAGGGTGTTGATCATGGGCCGGAAGCGGGACAGATAGACGTCGATGTCGCCATGGGTAGCCGCTTCGGCCTCGGTGAGACCGATAACCCCGATTTCAGGCTCGGCGAAGACTGCCGTCGGGATCTCGGAATGATCGACGGCCATGGGATTGTTGTTGAAGACGGTTTCGGCAAAATACCAGCCTTCGCGGATGGCCACGGGGGTGAGGGCAGCGCGACCGGTGACATCGCCGACGGCGTAGATGGAGGGCACGGAGGTCTTTGAGTAGGCATCCACAGCAATCGTACCGTTGACCTGCAGCTTGACCCCGGCCTGCTCCAGCCCGAGCCCCGCCACATTTGCCGACCGCCCGGTCGCGAACATGACGGCACCATAGGGCGCGGTAACGCCATCGCTGAAGGTGGCTGCGATATCGGCG
Organism: uncultured Devosia sp.; assembly: GCA_963975955.1. Classification (GTDB taxonomy): domain Bacteria; phylum Pseudomonadota; class Alphaproteobacteria; order Rhizobiales; family Devosiaceae; genus Devosia. The sequence goes on along the minus strand of CAXBKI010000346.1, from coordinate 3,395 downwards.
CCATCGCGGGCCAGCGAGGCGATGGTGGTCTGATAGATGATCTTGATGCCGCGATCGATGAGCCCGGCCTCAAGGCCGCGTCGCATGTCCTCGTCAAAACCGCGCAACACGCCATCGCCGCGATAGACGATGGTGGTGTGGACACCCAGGCCGGCAAAGATGGTGGCAAATTCCACCGCGATATAGCCGCCGCCTTCAATCAGGACGGAATGGGGCAGCGTCGGCAGGTCGAAGGCGTCGTTGGACGTGATCCCCAGTTCGGCGCCCGGAATGGGGGGCACGAAGGGGCGCCCTCCGGTGGCAACCAGAATGTACCTGGCGCTCAGATCGCGATCCTGACCCACCAGACGCACGGTATTGGGCCCGCCGACGACCGCCCGGTCACGGATGATCTCGACGCCCGGCTTTTCGAGATTGGCGACATAGGCGCTTTCGAGGCGGGTAATTTCCTTTTCCTTGTTGCGGACAAGGGTTGCCCAATCGAACCGGGCATCGACCTGCCAGCCAAAGCTGGCCGCGACATCAAACATGTCGTGAAACCGGCTGGCATAGACGTAGAGCTTTTTGGGCACGCAGCCGCGAATGACACAGGTGCCACCGACGCGAAACTCTTCGACAATGGCCACTTTGGCGCCATAGGTGGCCGCCATGCGTGCCGCCCGTACGCCCCCCGAACCCGCGCCGATCACAACCAGATCATATGCATTGCTCATGTACGGGCTCCCGGTACCTGGGTTATATCGGCATTCGCCGATGGATATAGTGGGCGCATCGCACAAAAAAAGACCCCGCACAAGGCGGGGTCAATTGCGGCGAATAGCCAGACCTAGAGCTCGAAGCCCTGGGCGCGCAGTTCAGCGCGAACCTTGGCGAAGAATTCGGGGCGAGCATTGTTGGTGAACACTTCGAGCGCGGCCTGCAAATCGTCGTTCACGTCAGCATTGGCCTCGGCCAGCTTCTGGCCGGTAGGTGTTTCGTAAAAGGCGACGATCTGCTGCAGCTCCTCGATGGTAAAGCGCGCTGCGTAGACGCGGGCGAACTGGTCCAGCAGCTCGCCCTTGCGATCGCGGTATTCCTCGAGCACCTTGCCGACGGCCGTGTTGGTCTGCTCGGTCAGTTCGGGATTCTGCTGCACAACCTGGCGCATGGTGCCGATGCCGATTTCCACCATGGTGACTTCAAACACCGAAGCATGATCGGTCAGATCGATATATTTGCGGGCCAAAGCAAGCTGCTCGGGCGGCAGTTCCTGCGCCATTGCCGGCACGGACACCACCATCATCCCGACACTCAGAATTACGGCCACCACCGCTTTGATGCCAAACATTCCACCGGTCATAGTCGATCCACCCATGTTGTCGAATACCATTGTCAATTGCCGCTCGTAAGCGTTCTTACGCCATCGGGAGCGGCCACATAAGCCTTCTTGCACATTTTTAGGAACAGGCCGTGCTGCACCACCCCGGCAATATCCAGCAAGTCGGTCGAAAGCGCTTCTGGCTGCGAAATGCGGCCAAAAAATGCATCCAGGATCAGGTGGCCGCCATCGGTGACAAAGGCTTCACCCGTGCCGGTTTCGCGCAGCCGCAGGGCACCCGTGCAGCCATGGGTGGCGCAAACCGTAGCGACGGCGCGCCGCGTCGCCCCCAGACCAAACCTGTTGACCTCGATGGGGAGCGGAAAATTCCCCAGGGTCTGAACCAGCTTGGATGCGTCAGCAATCACGATCATACGGTCGGAGGCGGCGGCGACGATCTTTTCGCGCAGCAAGGCCCCGCCCCCGCCCTTGATCAGATTGAGATGCGGATCGATTTCATCGGCGCCATCAATGGTGACGTCGAGCCGATCGAGCGTGTCCAGATCGGACAGCGGAATATTGAGCGCTGCGGCCTGCCGCGCCGTGGCTTCAGAGGTAGGCACGCAGATGCAGGAAAAACCGGCGGCGACTTTCTCGCCGAGCAGGTCAACAAAGTGACGCGCCGTCGAGCCGGTACCCAGACCAAGGCGCATGCCGGGCTGGACCTCCGTCAGGGCCATGGCTGCCGCCTGTCGCTTGAGTTCTTCGCTCACTTCATGCCTCCGTGCAGCCGATATCGCTGGCTTGGGCGAGTCACTGGCAGGTGTCAATAACCGGGTCGAGGCTTAATCACGCATTGGTGAACGGAAACTGTAACCAGCTGGCAACACAATTTTGCCATGCTCAGGCAAGTGTGGCTGAATTGAGGATAACACCTCTATTCGCTGATCTTCAAACCGCGTAAGCAACTGCAATTGCTGGGTATGCGAATCGAACGGCAGTTCGTTCTTACTTGCAGAGGACAAGTCTTTTAAGATGATCAAGTTCAAGTCTGCGCTAGCGATTGCGCTGTCGCTTGCGATTTCGGTCGGCACCGCAGTGCCGAGCATGGCTGCGCGGGTCTATGACGCCGACAAGAACGCCTGGGTGGAAGCATCCACGATGGCGTCGCGCAGCCGGGGCGGCAGCGCGATCCGCAAGGAAATCGTCGACTACCAGACCAGCTACAAGCCGGGCACAATCGTCATCGAAACCGGTGAACGCCGGCTTTATCTGGTGCTCGAGGGCGGCAAGGCCATGAAGTACGGCGTTGGCGTGGGACGCGATGGCTTCACCTGGTCGGGGACACACCGGATTACCCGCAAGGCCGAGTGGCCAGGCTGGACCCCTCCTCCGCAGATGCGCAAGCGCGTGCCCGACCTGCCAGCCTATATGCCGGGCGGTCCGGATAACCCGCTGGGCGCCCGCGCCCTCTATATCGGCTCGACGCTGTATCGCGTGCACGGCACGTCAGAACCACGCTCCATCGGGCTGGCGGTGTCTTCGGGCTGCATTCGGCTGACCAATGAAGACGTGGCGGACCTCTATGATCGCGTCTCCGTCGGCGCGCAGATCGTGGTCAATCACTGATCCGAATCCCAGTTCACCAGGAATTGTCAAAAGGGTCGCCACAGGGCGGCCCTTATTTGTTGCGGCGTGGCTTTGAAAACGGCGCAGACGCGACTAGGTTTGCAGCATGACCATTGCCACCTCCCCTGCCCGACCGCTTGTAGACCGCTATGGGCGGCATGTTTCGTATTTGCGCATCTCGGTGACCGACCGCTGCGACTTCCGCTGCGTCTACTGCATGGCCGAAAACATGACCTTCCTGCCCAAGCGGGAAGTGTTGAGCTTTGAAGAAATCCACACCATCGCAAATGCCTTCATCAATCGCGGCACAAAGCGGATCCGGTTGACGGGCGGCGAGCCGCTGGTGCGGCGTGACATCATGGATCTGGTCACCACGCTGGGCAGCCGGATTGGCCAGGGGCTGGACGAGCTGACCATGACCACCAATGGCAGCCAGCTGGCAAAACATGCCGAGGGGCTGGCGGCGGCC
>CAXBKI010000345.1:0-4045 GCA_963975955.1 uncultured Devosia sp. | reverse complement strand
CGACCTGGCCAACTGGACGCTGATCATCCGGCCGCTCAACCGCAAGACCCAGCTCGACATGCGCGGCGATCCGGACAGCTGCGGCGTCTGGGCGCCCTGCCTCAGCCATGACGGGGAAAAATTCTGGCTGGTCTATACCGACGTCAAGCGCAAGGACGGCTCGTTCAAGGACGCGCATAACTACATCGTCTGGGCCGACAACATCGAAGGCCCCTGGAGCGACCCGATCTATACCAATTCCTCCGGCTTCGATCCGAGCCTGTTCCACGACGATGACGGCAAAAAGTGGTTCGTCAACATGACCTGGGACCACCGCCGCCGGCCGCTGCTGTTTGCCGGCATTGCGCTGCAGCAATTCGATCCCGAGGCCGGCAAGCTGGTCGGCCCGATCAAGAACATCTATCAGGGCACCGACCTCGAACTGGTCGAGGGTCCCCATCTCTACAAGCGCACCGGCAAGGACGGACAACCCTGGTACTATCTGCTGACCGCCGAGGGCGGCACGGCCTATGACCATGCGGTGACCTTTGCCCGCTCCCGCCATATCGACGGGCCCTATGAGACCCATCCCGACAAGCACATCCTGACCGCGAAGGACGCGCCATTGGCCGCGCTGCAGCGGGCCGGGCATGGCGATCTGGTCGAGACCCCCGATGGCAAAACCTTCCTGGTGCACCTGACGGGCCGGCCCATTACTCAGGAACGCCGCTGCGTGCTGGGCCGCGAAACCGCCATCCAGGAGGCCTATTGGGGCGATGACGACTGGATTCACGTGAAACACGGCCCCGTGCCCTCGCTGCATGTCGAGGTGCCCGGCACCCGCGACGACGCCCCCTATTGGGCCGAGCAGCGCTACAGCTTCGACAACGGCCTGCCGCTCGATTTCCAGTGGCTGCGCACGCCCGAGCCCGAGCGCATCTTCAATACCGAGAATGGCAAGCTCACCCTGATCGGCCGGGAATCGATCGGCTCCTGGTTCGAGCAGTCCCTGGTGGCCCGCCGCCAGACCCATTTCAGCTATGACGCTGAAACCACCGTCGATTTTGCGCCCACCGACGAGCGCACCATGGCCGGGCTCACCGCCTATTACAGCCGCTACAATTTCTTCTATCTGGCGGTAACGGCCCATTCGGACGGCAAGCGCGAACTGCTGATCCTGAGCTCGGAAATGAGCTGGCCGGACGGCAATCTGCGCTTCCCCGCCGATCCCGTCCCGATCCCCGACACCGGCAAGATCAGGCTGGCGCTGGCTGTCCGGGGCCGCGCACTGCAGTTCTTCTATGCCCTCGAGGGCCAGGACCTGAGCCCCATTGGTCCGGTGCTCGACGCCTCGCTGCTCTCGGACGAATGCGGTGGCCACCAGGCCCATGGCAGCTTTACCGGCGCCTTTGTCGGCGTCGCGGCGCAGGATCTCAACGGCACGGCAAGCACGGCCGATTTCGATTATTTCACCTATCGGCCGATGCACCACCAAAGCGACCGCTACGAGGTCTAGCCCAACCGCCGCGCCTTCCGCCTGACCGGACTGGGCAGAGCCGGACATCCCCCACCGCCTCCCCCTATTGGGGGGAGGAACCGGGCCGCTGCCGGGGCGCCACCAGAAACGCAAGTACCGCCCCTCCCCCTGAGGGAGTGGCCAGGGGCAGATGGACCACTGCACGAGGCGGCCCAGGCCGGCCCTTGCAGCGTGCACCGGGCCCTAACCGTCTAGCGCCGAACGATTTCGGCGATAAACAGGACGATTTCAGTCTTGTTTTCCCCGCCCGGCTGCGGCAGTGCTGCGCGGCGCCTTACCGGTGCCCTGCCCGCCCCCTGTTCGGATCCTGCGCTTGCCCGTCAACTCCCTGCTGCTGCTGTCCAATCAGCTCGTCTTCAACCTCGGCTTTTACATGGTGGTGCCGTTTCTGGCGGCCTATCTGCGCGACGACCTGGCGCTGGCCGGCGCCAGCATTGGCCTGGTGCTGGGATTGCGCACCTTCTGCCAGCAAGGCCTGTTCGTGTTCGGTGGCGCCCTGTCGGACCGGCTGGGCACCCGGCGCCTGATCCTGCTGGGCTGCGTGGTCCGGGTCATGGGCTTTCTCTGCCTGGGCATGGGCGGCAGCCTGCCCATGGTGGTCGCCGGCGCCTGTCTGACCGGGGTTGGCGGCGCGCTGTTTTCGCCCGCCATTTCGACCCTCGTGGCGCAGCTGGGCGCGGCCAGCGAGGCGGCGGGCAAGCGCACGCGGGCGCAGTATTTTGCGCTGCTGGCGGTGTGGGGCGAAAGCGGCGCCGTGCTCGGACCGCTGCTGGGGGCGCTGCTGATCGGCATCGGCTTTCAGGCCATCGCCCTGATCGGCGCCGCCGTCTTTGTCGTGGCCGGCTTCGTGCTCGGCCGCTTCCTGCCGGTCGATACGCCTGCCCGGCCGGCGACCCGGCGCGGCCTCGACTGGGGCACCATCTTTACCGACCGGCTGTTCATGGCGTTCATCGTGGCCCATGCCGGATTTCTCTTCAGCTACAACCAGCTCTATCTGGCGCTGCCGGTGGAAATCAGCCGCTCGGGGGGCAGCGACCGTGACCTGGCGCCGCTGTTCATGGTGGCGTCGCTGCTGGTGATCGGCCTGCAATTGCCGATCGCGCGGCTGGCCCGCTGGGCCGGCTATCAGCGCAGCCTGCCGCTTGGCTTCCTGCTGATGGCCGCAGGATTTGTCATCGTCGCCATTGCCGCGCCCCATGCGGCCCCGACCGGCCTGATGCGGCTGGCGCCTGCCGTGGGCCTGGTGGTGCTGCTCTCGCTGGGGCACATGGCGGTGCGGCCCGTGGCCATGGACCTGGTGCCCGATTTTGCCCAGGGGCGGGCATTGGGTGTCTATTACGGCGCGCTGGCCTCCTCGGGCGGCGTCGCGGTGCTGCTGGGCAATGTGGCGCTGGGCGGGCTGCTCGACAGCGCCTTGCTGCCCCATCCCGGCGCGGCCCTGCCCTGGTATGTGCTGGCTGCCGTGCCGGCTACCAGTGCGATGGCGATGGTGGTGATCCTGCGCCGCTTGACGCAGCGCCGGACAGTGCAAGCCACCGCTTGACAGCCACCGGCCCCAGCGGGCAAACAATGGTGAGTTTAATAGTCCACTTAAAGAGACGTCATGCCCATCACTGCTGTATTGCGGGCCGGCCTGCTGGCCGCCGCACTCGTTCTGTCCGCCCCTGCCCAGGCGCGCGACATCACCCATGCCATGGGCGTGACCGACGTGCCCGACCGGCCACTGCGGGTGGTGGCGCTGACCAATGAGGCCACCGAAGACCTCCTGGCGCTGGGGATCACCCCCGTGGGTGCCGCGCGCTCGGCCAATTCCGACCCCTGGTACAGCTATATCAGCGCCCAGCTGGCCGGCACCACGGTCATCGGCGAGGAACTGGCGCCCGATCTGGAGGCCGTCGCCGTGCTGCAGCCTGACCTGATCCTGGGCAATAAGCGGCGCCATGAAAAGATCTACGACCAGCTCTCGGCCATCGCTCCAACCGTGTTTGCCGAAAGCATCCAGGGCACCTGGAAGGATAATCTGTCCCTTTACGCCGACGCGGTGGGCCGTGCCGACGCCGGGGCGGCCCTGCTCGAGGGCTACAATGCCCGCATCGCCACCATCCGCCAGGGGCTGGGCGAGCATGTCAACGACACCGTTTCGGTGGTGCGCTTCCTGGCCGGGCAGAGCTACGCCTATTTCCCCGCCAGTTTCTCGGGCGCGGTGCTGGCCGATATCGGCTTTTCCCGGCCTGCCACCCAGCAGGGCGAGGGGCTGGCCGAAAAGATAACCAAGGAACGCATCGGCGAACTGGAGGCCGACCAGATCCTGCATTTCACCTATGAGACCGGCGATGGCCTGGCCAATGACGAAGCCCGCTCCTGGATGCAGGAGCCGCTCTGGCTCAACCTGCAGGCTGCCAAGGACGGTCACGTCCATGCCGTGTCCGATGCCGTCTGGGCCACCGCAGGCGGCCTGATGGCGGCCGAACTGGCGCTTGACGACATCGAAACCATCTATGGCCTGCCGGCCTCGCGCTGAGCACACCA
>CAXBKI010000344.1:0-4059 GCA_963975955.1 uncultured Devosia sp. | reverse complement strand
CCGACTTGTCGAGCTTCGCCTTCATGGCATCAAGTTCCTCGCGCAGGGCATTGAAGACGCTCATCGCCGGCTCGGGCAGCTGGACGGCATTGGCCAGCTGGCGGCGCACATCGGTGGCCTTTTTCGGCCGGTCCTTGCGCAGGATCACGGGGCGCTCATGCCGGAACACGGCGCGGGCCCCCTCCCCCAGCGTCAGGGCGCCATGGGCGGCGTGATCGACAACGATAAGGCCGCTGGCGGTCAGCTGGCGAATGACGGACTGCCAGGTGCGGGCATCCAGATCACTGCCCTGGCCGAACACAGCCTGCTTGTGATGGCCGAAGCGCTCGACCTTTTCGGTGGATTTGCCCATCAGCACGTCGATCACATGGGCGGCGCCAAAGCGCATGCCGGTGCGATACACCGCCGCCAGCGCCTTGATGGCGGCCTCGGTGCCGTCCCAGGTTTCCACCGGCGAGCGGCAGGTATCGCAATTGCCGCAATTGCCCGGATAGGCCTCGCCGAAATGGCTGAGGATCGCCTTGCGGCGGCATTCGGCCGTCTCGCAGACGCCCCGCAGGGCGTTGAGCTTGCCGTGTTCGAGGCGCTTGACCTCGTCGGGGGCATTGCCCTCGTCGATCATGCGGCGGCGCTGCACCACATCGGCCATGCCATAGCTCATCCAGGCATCGGCAGGCTGGCCGTCGCGCCCGGCGCGCCCGGTTTCCTGGTAATAGGCCTCGATGGAAGAGGGCAGATCCATATGCGCGACATAGCGCACATCGGGTTTGTCGATGCCCATGCCGAAGGCCACCGTGGCGACAATGCAGACATTTTCTTCCTTGAGGAAGGCATCCTGATTGGCGTTGCGGCGCTCGGCGCTGAGCCCGGCATGATAGGGCAGTGCCGGAATGCCCTTGCCATTGAGCCAGTCGGCGGTGTCCTCCACCTTGGCCCGGCTCAGGCAATAGACAATGCCCGAGCTGCCCTTGTGCGCCGCCAGAAAGCTCAGCAGCTGATCGCGGGCCTTGTCGCGCTCGACGATGGAATAGGAAATATTGGGGCGGTCGAAGCTGGTGGTGAAGACCTCTGCGGTCTCGAGGCCGAGCCGCTCGATGATGTCTTCGCGGGTGGTCGGGTCGGCCGTGGCGGTCAGGGCGATGCGCGGCACGCCGGGAAACAGTTCGGTGAGCCGGGTCAGCTCGCGGTATTCGGGGCGGAAATCATGGCCCCACTGGCTGACGCAATGGGCCTCGTCGATGGCAAACAGGGCAATGTCGATGCCCGACAGCATATTGGCGAAACCGGGCGTCGCCACCCGCTCGGGCGCCACATAGAGCAGATCGAGTTCGCCACGCCGCAACTGGCTGCGCACCTCGGCCGATTCTTCGGGGGTCAGCGACGAGTTGAGCGCTGCCGCCGATACCCCGGCCTGGCGCAGCGCCTCGACCTGGTCGCGCATCAGGGCAATCAGCGGGGAAATGACGATGCCCACGCCGGGCCGGCAGATGGCGGGTATCTGGTAGCACATCGATTTGCCGGCGCCGGTGGGGAACAGCACCACCGCATCGCCGCCATCAACGACATGATTGACGACATCGGCCTGCAGGCCGCGAAAGCTCTTGTGGCCAAAGACATCGCGCAGCACAGCGACCGGGTCACGCGGCAAAGCCGTGGGTCCCGCCCCGAACAGATCGATAGCCGATTCAAGTGCGCTCACCCCGCCCTTGAATCACGGGACGGGGTGCGCCGCAAGGCAGCAGGTGTCACAGCCGCGTGCTATCCACCGACGATCTCGCCGCCATTGGGATGCAGCACCTGTCCGGTGAGGTAGGAACTTTCATCGCAGGCCAGAAACAGGTGACAGGTCGCTACTTCATTGGGCTGTCCCGGCCGCTTCATCGGCTGGCTGGCGCCAAATTCGGCTACCTTGTCGGCATCGAAGGTGGAGGGGATCAGCGGCGTCCAGATCGGCCCGGGCGCCACCGCGTTCACCCGGATGCCCTTGTCGACCAGATTGGCCGACAGCGACCGCGTCAGCGCCACGATGGCGCCCTTGGTGGCCGAATAGTCCAGCAGGGTGGGCGAGCCGCGATAGGCGGTGATCGAGGTGGTGTTGACGATGCTGGCCCCCCGCCCAAGATGGGGCATGGCTGCCTGCGTCAGGTAGAAATAGCCAAACAGATTGGTCTGGAAGGTGCGCTGCAACTGCTCGGGCGAGATATCGGTGATCTCGTCCTTGGGGTGCTGCTCGGCCGCGTTGTTGACCAGCACGTCGAGCCTGCCGAACTCCTCGAGCACCTTGGCCACCACATTGTCGCAGAACGCCGGATGCCCGACATCGCCCCGCACCATCAGCGGATCCTTGCCCTCGGCGCGGACGGCAGCGGCCGTCACCTTGGCGTCTTCGGTCTCGCTGAGATAGATCAGCGCGACCTCGGCGCCCTCGCGGGCGAACAGCACGGCGCAGGCCCGGCCAATGCCGCTGTCGCCGCCGGTGATGATGGCAACCTTGCCCTCGAGCCGGCCATTGCCGGGAAATTTCGGCATGAATTCGGGCTTGGGATTCATCTCGGATTCCAGCCCCGGCCGATGGTCCTGGTGCTGGGGCGGATTGATAGCGTTGTCGGCGTTGTCCATGCTGGCTCCTTACCCGTTGTGGTGTTCGGCGTGACGCTTGCGTGTCTCGGCGGCCTTCTTGGCAGAGGCCGAGCGCTCGGCGGCCGGGCGGCTGGCCGACGCCGCGCCGCCCTTGTGGCCACCCTTGTGGGCGGCGGGATGGTCGGTATGCGTGCCGCGCCCGGCGCCGGACTTGTTGCCGCCGCCATCGTCCTTGTTGACCGTGGCCCAGGCGCGGCGCTCGGCCTCGTCCTTGCTGACGCCGCGGTCTTCATAGCCTTGCTCGATATGCTCGGCCTTGCGCTTCTGCTTGTCGGTGTAAGCGGATTTGTCACCCTGTGGCATGATGAAAACTCCTGTGATTGAGGTGAGACCGGCGCGGGCGGGATAAGGGCTCGGCTGCCGTTTCGTTGGCCGGGGTGGGAAATCGGAAAAACCGCCCCGTTCCCTGTGCCGCCATGTCCGATTGACGCGCGCTGGTCTCGTGGACACCCAATCGCCCGAAGGCGCGCTTGGTTCCTTCACAAATTGATCCGCCGGCCGGGCGGGGCGCCGGATCAGCGCAGCGGCTTGCTGAGGAAGGGCGAGCCGGGCTGCACAAACCGCCAGGGCGTATCGACGCCCTTGGTGATGCCGATGCGCGGGCCGATGGCGACGTCCGGCGCCGTATCGGGCAATGCGAGGCCGAAGGGCGCCGCCGCCAGCGAGCATCCATCATGGGAGCGATCAATGCCCAGCGCCTGGCAGAGCTTGCCCGGCCCCGAGCAGAGCTGGCGGGCAGCAAGACCACCGCGCCGCTCGGCCATCCGCTCCAGCCCCCGGGTGGGCTCAAGCGCCCGGATCAGCACGGCACTGCCGGTCTGGCAGACAAAGTTCAGGCACCAGTGCATGCCGTAGATCTTGTAGACATAGGCATGGCCGGCCGGGCCGAACATGGCCGCATTACGCGGGGTGGGGCCGCGAAAACTGTGCGAGGCCGGATCGGCCTGGTCATAGGCTTCCACTTCCACCAGCACACCGCCGACACCCTCGACCAGCAGCGTAGCGCCGATCAGTTCGGGCGCGACGATTTCGGCCGGGCGGTCGAAGAAGGTGGGAGTGAGCGTCATCGCTGAGCCCGGCGGGGTGCCACAATATCCCCGCCCTTAATCCCTCCCCGCAAGGGGGAGGGAGACGATGAACACGGACCCTGGAGCTGGCGCCTCCCTCCCCTTGATGGGGAGGGACCGAGGGTGGGGTGACGCCGCCCGGGCAGAAGGTGCCGAACCAAGCTCACCCCACCCGGCCACGCGCCTCGACCGGCACGGTCTCGACCACCTCATCTCCCGCAATCAGCGTCACTTCATCGAACAGATTGCTCACCACGCAGGCATGGTTGGGGATGATGCGGAGCTGCTCGCCAATGGCCGGCCTGGTCGCGCACTTGCTCAGGTCAATGGTGCCGTGCTCTTCGCTCAAGGC
>CAXBKI010000343.1:0-4061 GCA_963975955.1 uncultured Devosia sp. | reverse complement strand
CGCCGATCCGGACCGTCCTCGGGGTCGGTCCGGATCGGGGGCAGGCAAGTGGTTATCCACGCTGCCTGCCTTGGTGCTACTGTGCCGTCCCGAACACATCTGATTGCGGGAGCTTGACCCCTTTGCCCCATTCCTGTTCTGTCTCCTGATGGCCAGAAACCCGCTTCTCCTCGTTCCCAATCAGATCACCATCGCGCGCATTTTCGCGATCATCCCCATCGCCTGGCTGGTGATGCAGGGCGATCTCGGCCGTTCTGGCGGCTGCCAGCGACTGGCTTGACGGCTACCTGGCGCGGGCCTGGGATCAGTATTCCCCGCTCGGCCGCATGCTTGATCCGATTGCCGACAAACTGCTCGTCGGCATCCTGATTGCCGTGCTGGCCTGGGATGGCAGCTTCTCCGGCTGGGACATGATCCCCGCCTGCGCCATCCTGTTCCGCGAGTTTTTCATTCCCGGCCTGCGCGAATTTCTCGGCAATACCCAGATCGTGCTGCCCGTCAGCAAGCTCGCCAAATGGAAAACCACGGTGCAGCTGGTCGCTCTCGCCGTCGTGCTGTTTGAACGCATCGTGCCCGGCTTCGGCTTGCTCAGTGATATCCTGCTCTGGCTGGCCGGGGCACTGACACTCTGGACCGGCTGGCAATATCTCCTCGCCAGCTGGCCGCATCTGTCGGGCGAGGCAAAATGAAGATCCTCTACTTCGCCTGGCTGCGTGAACGTCTCAACCGCGGCGAGGAAGACGTCAGCCCGCCTGCGAGCGTCACAACCGTCGCCGAACTCATTGATTGGCTCGCCGATCAGGACGAAGCCTTCGCCCATGCCGTCTCCAGACGCGATCTGATCAGATCAGCGGTCGACGCCCGGCTGGTGCCGCACCAGACCTCGATTGCCGGCGCCGGCGTCGTCGCCTTTTTCCCGCCCATGACCGGGGGCTGAACGTGGCCGTTCGCGTCACCACCGAGCGTTTTGATCCGGGCGCCGAAACCAACGCCTTCCTGGCTGCCGGTCACGGTGCCGGCGCCGCCGTCACCTTTACCGGCACGGTGCGGTCCAGCCCTGACGCTCCCGTGACGACCCTGACCCTGGAGTGCTATCCCGAGCTTGCCGTCAACCAGCTCGAGGCCATTGTCGCGGCCGCGATGGCGCGTTTCGGCCTGCTCGCCGCCACGGTGATCCATCGCTATGGGGCCTTGGCCGCCGGTGAGCCCATCGTCCAGGTCATGACCCTGTCGGCGCATCGCGCCGCTGCCTTCAAGGGTGCCGAGTTCCTGATGGACTATCTCAAGACCGACGCCCCGTTCTGGAAGCAGGAGACCGGCCCGGACGGCACCCGCTGGGTCGATGCGACGGCTGGCGATGACGATGCGAGGGCCCGCTGGGAATAGGATTTTCAACAGTTGAACCAATCGGCCTGCCAGCACGTTTGCTGTTATCGAGTGTCCCAAAAGTGGCCGGACCATGCTATTAGCATGACGAGCGATATTGCGTTGAAGGTCTGATGGGTCACTATATCGAGTTTGGGGAGCAGCAGGGCCCGGATGGCGCAATCCGTTGCTCGGGGGATTGGACTTCCGCCAATGCTCGCTCACTTGAGCACGAACTGGCCGACCTGGCGAAGGCGCTGCCCAAAAACAGCAATCCCGACATAGACATAAGCGGTATAGGCAGGCTCGACACGACCGGCGCGTTGCTGCTCACCCAGTTGCGACGCGGCGATGATGGCGGCGAGCGCGGCGACGATGGCTTTGTCGGCGGATCAGACAAGCATCGCACGCTGCTGCAGCGAATCAACCAGTACACCCCCAAGACGCCCAAGCCTCAGCCAGCAGAGAACTGGCTTCTGGCACCATTCGTGCTGACGGGAAAACTTGTCGTCGGTACGGCTGAAGACATCTTTGCGGTCAACTTCACGCAGGGCCGTATCCTGGCAGCCCTGGGTCAGACCGTAACCCTGCGCGCGCCGCTCCGCCTTGCCAGCTTCGTGCAGCAGTTTGAATCCATCATCCTGCGCGCCATCCCCATCGTTGCGCTGATCTCGTTCGTGGTCGGGGCCATCATCACCCAGCAGACCATCCTGCAGCTGCGCAATTTCGGCGCCACCATCCTGGTCGTCGACCTTGCCGCCATTCTGATGTTCCGCGAGATCGGCGTGCTGCTGGCCGCCATCATGGTTGCCGGCCGGTCCGGCTCGGCGATAACCGCGGAAATCGGTTCGATGCGGATACGCGAAGAGTTCGATGCGCTCCGCGTCATGGGCGTGGACCCCTATCAGGCGCTGATCCTGCCCCGCACGGTGGCCCTGATTGTCGGCCTGCCGCTGCTGGCCTTTATCGGCTCCATGGCCGGACTTGCCGGCGCCATTCTCGTTGCCAAGGCCTATGGCGACATTCCCGCCGGCATATTCATTGTGCGCCTGCGGGATGCCATGAGCATCACCAGCGTGTCGGTCGGCCTGATCAAGGCGCCGTTCATGGGCCTGCTGATTGGTCTGCTGGCTTCGGTCGAAGGCATGAAGGTGCGCGGATCCTCGGAATCGCTGGGGCGCAAGACCACCTCTTCGGTGGTCAAATCCATTTTCGTGGTCATCGTGGCTGACGGCCTGTTCGCCATCTTCTTTGCGGCGATCGGATTTTGAGCCATGGATAACCCGGCAACCACCGACACCACCGCAATGACGGTCCATGATCTCGCCGTCAGCTTTGGCCCGGTCAACGTCATCGATGGGTTGAGCTTTGAACTGCAGAGCGGCGAAATTCTCGGCCTGATCGGCCCCTCGGGCTCGGGCAAGACCGTGACCATGCGCGCCATGGCTGGCCTCATTCCCCACCGTCGTGGCGAAATCACCGTTTTTGGCAGGGAGTTTTCCGCCCTCTCATCGCACGAGCGCGAACTGCTCAGGCGTGACTGGGGTGTGCTGTTTCAGCAGGGCGCATTGTTCTCCGCACTCAACGTCCTGGAAAACATCGAATTCCCGATGCGCGAACATCTCGACATGTCCCCGCGGCTGCGTCGCGAGGTGGCGCGCATGAAGCTCGACCTCGTCGGCCTGCCCCCCGAAGCGGCCAATACCCTGCCCACCGAATTGTCCGGCGGCATGATCAAGCGCGCCGCCCTGGCACGCGCCCTGGCACTCGATCCCAAGATCCTGTTTCTGGATGAACCGACCGCCGGTCTTGACCCTATCGGCGCCGCCAAGTTCGATGAGCTGATCGTCACGCTGAGCAAGACTTTGGGCCTTTCCGTACTGATGGTCACTCACGACCTGGACAGCTTGTCAGTGGCCTGCGACCGCATTGTGGCACTGGCCGGCGGCAAGCTGCTCAAGGCGGGGACCTTGAGCCAGATGCGTGCCGCCTCCGAGCCATGGCTCAGGGAATATTTCCACGGCCCCCGCGCCCACAACACCGAAGGCTGACCCATGGAAAACAAAGCAAATTATGCGATCGTCGGCACTATAGCGATTGCCGTTCTGGTGGCGCTGTTTGGTTTCGTCTACTGGTTTGCCGGTCCCTCCAGCAACACCGAGATGCGCGAATATGAGGTGATCTTCACCGGGACCGTTTCGGGGCTGAGTGCAAGCACCGATGTGCAGTTCAACGGTATCAAGATCGGTCAGGTCAAATCCATCAAGGCCGATACCAAGGCTCTGATGGGCTTTCAGGGCCTGACCGGCGTGGGATCACTGCAATTGTCCGGCGGCACCGCTGAGGCAGGTCCGCCGCCCACCGAACCCGGCCGCGACGTGCCCACGCTTTATGCCAAGGTTTCTGACTTCCAGTCGATCCTGGATGGCCTGTCGACCACCATCAACGGCACGGCAACCGCCGTGGACCGTCTCAATGGCTTTCTCGACGAGAACGATGAAAAGCTCAACGAGTCCATCTCCAACGTTGCCACCTTCACCGACGCCCTTGCTGCCAACGCCGACGGCGTCAAGGATGCGCTGGCGACCATTGCCGATGCCGGCAAGCAGGTGGGCCCGATGGCCGAGCAGATCGGCGCGCTCTCGACCAAGCTGGGCGAACTGGCCGCTGCAATCCCGCCCGAAAAAGTCACCCAG
>CAXBKI010000342.1:0-4065 GCA_963975955.1 uncultured Devosia sp. | reverse complement strand
GACATAGGCATTGTTGGCAAAGCCGACAAAGGGCGCACGATCGGGTACGTAGACGTTCAGATCAACGTCCTTGCTCAGGTCTTCGCCATCGGTCGAGGGCAAGCCGGCCCGCAGCTTGATGGCATAGCGGCTGCCATGCTGAACGCCCTCGATGCAGATCTGCTCGGACTCGGTTTCGACCGAGACCTGTGGCGCATCGGCGACCACCACATAGGCGGACAGGTCGGTACCGCCCAGCGGATCGGAGAAAACGGCGCAAATGCGCGGCGCAGCCGCCTCGGCGTCCACCACATGATTGACGACGCGGAAGCCATGC
Source organism: uncultured Devosia sp. (assembly GCA_963975955.1). Taxonomy (GTDB): domain Bacteria; phylum Pseudomonadota; class Alphaproteobacteria; order Rhizobiales; family Devosiaceae; genus Devosia. The sequence goes on along the minus strand of CAXBKI010000342.1, from coordinate 3,749 downwards.
TGGGCAACGATCTCATCGAGATGGGCTGCCACATCGCTGTCGGGCAGCAGTTTTTGGGCAAGGCGATAGGTGGCGATGACCTCGCGCCAGCTCGTCCGATACTCCATGCCATTGGCCAGAGCGCGCAGGGCCAATGCACGGTCTTGTTGGGTAGTGGAACGCAGGAAGGCGTTCATTGCTGACGAAATGGCGACGCTGGCAAGGTCATAGCTGTTGTCACCCTCGGCGGCACCGGCGACAGCCTCGGCGCGCGTCAACGCGGCAATGGCGAGGGACTGCCAGACATTGCGATCATTGGGGTTGATGGCCAGCGCCTGGCGGTAGGACAGCATCGCACCGGCGGGATTTTCGGCAGCGCTGGCGGCATCACCTTGCGCGACGAGATCGTCATAGCTGGCCTTGGGTGGCGGGGCATCGGTCTGAGGCAACTCGCTGGCAAAGCGCTTAGCAGCGTCGATCTGGTCCTGGGCGGGGAAAGGCAGTTCGGCCTGACGGACGACCGCATTGGTCAGCTGAGACGCTGCCCGGCTGAGCTTGCCCGAGACGGCGCCCTTGAACTGAGTTGGTTCGCCGGCATCGCCTTTGAGGAAACACCAGTTCGATTTCTGGTTGAAGGTGAAGGCCTGGCAGATATTGTCGCCAGCACAAGCGGCGCTGCAGGCATCGAGGTCGGTATCCTTGACAATCGCGTAGTCAAATCCGGGTAGGTCGGTGTCCGGCAGCAGAGTGATATTCTGGTCTGCCGCCTGCGCTTGGGCCAGGCTCAGTGCCAGGATCAGTGCCGCGCCAAATGAGCGGATAACGCCAAGACCACGCCGCATGCTGCCCTCCCAGGCTCCTAACCGTGGCTGCATAAAGAGACAGGATCGGGCGGAATGCAAGCGGGATGGCAAGCATAAAATTGCCACGGATCGTCTCGTTCAGGCTTCCGGTGTTTGCAGCCCACCGGGGCTGAAGAGCATCATGGGTCTGATTTCATAGGCACCCGATCCAGGGTTGGCCTGGGCCAGGTCCCTGGCGAAGGTGATGGCCTCATCGAGGTTTTCACAATCGGCGACGTAAAAGCCCAGAAACTGCTCCTTGGTCTCGGCAAAAGGGCCGTCCAGCACCAAGGGCGCACCATTGTTCTTGCGCAGCGTGGTGGCAGTGGTCGTGTTGCGCAGACGGACTACCGGGCCCAGCTTGCCCCTGGCGCTCATTTTGCCGTGCACCGCGCCAAGCCGCGCCATGCAGGCGTCATCCTGCTCCTCGGTCCAGGCGCCGACCGCCTTTTCGTCCTCGTAGCACAGTATTGCATAGAGCATGGGGCGTCTCCCTTTGATCGTCACCATGCTCACTATGCCCAGTTTTTGGCGGCGGAGAAGGGACCCTCGCAAACAAAAAGCTCCCCACTCTCTTCGCGCCCATTGCAGCTTGGTTTATGGAATGTTCTGGTCTGGCGGTGAATCACTCGCATCGGGAGAATGGAACGTGGAGTATCGCTATCTGGGTCGCTCGGGGCTCAAAGTTTCCGTGCTGACCATGGGCACCATGACCTTTGGCGGCTCGCAACAGGTTGGCCACACCGAACAGGGTGACGCCAATCGGCAGATCGATCTGTGCCTGGATGCGGGCATCAACCTGCTCGACACGGCCAATGTCTACAATGCCGGGGTTTCCGAGGAGATGGTCGGGGCCGCGCTGGCCGAGAATGGTCGCCGCGCCAGGGCGCTGGTCGCCACCAAGGTCCGCTTCAAGATGGGCGAGGGGCCCAATGAGGTCGGGCTCAGCCGTCATCACATCATCGCCCAGTGCAAGGCGAGCCTCAAACGCCTCAGGACCGATGTCATCGACCTCTACCAGGTGCATGAATGGGACGGCATGACGCCGATCGAGGAGACCATGGAGGCGCTCGACACGCTGGTGCGCCATGGCCACGTCCGCTACATCGGCTGCTCGAATTATTCCGGCTGGCATATCATGAAGGCGTTGCAGGCGGCCGGCGAACGCCATGGCGAGCGCTTCGTCAGCCAGCAGATCCACTATACCTTGCATTCGCGTGAAGCCGAGTATGAACTGGTGCCGCCATGTCGGCGGCTTCCGCGAGCCTCCGGTGCCGAACTGGGACAAGCTCTATGACATTGTCGATGTGATCGTTTCGATCGCCGAGGAGCGTGGCGTATCGGGGGCGCAGGTGGCACTGGCCTGGACGCTGGGCCGCCCGGGTGTCACGTCCTTGATCATTGGAGGGCGCAGCGAGGCGCAATTTGCCGACAATCTGGCGGCGGCGAACCTGACGCTTACCCATCAGGAGCGCGCGCGACTCGATGCCGTCAGTCAGCCGCCCTTGATCTACCCCTACTGGCACCAGACCTTTACGGCAAACGACCGGCTGGGGCCGGCCGATGCGGATCTGCTCACCCCTTATGTGGAAGACTTCAAGCGTGGCTGATTACCTTTTTGAACCGCAGGCGCCGACGTCGATCCCGATCGCCCGAGGCGGGCTCTTCGCGGTGCGCCGCGTCTATTGCGTGGGCCGCAATTATGCCGAGCATGTCCGCGAAATGGGCAATGACGAGCGCGATCCGCCGTTCTTTTTTTCCAAGCCCGCCGACGCCGTGGTGGCGGGAGGCGCTGCGATGGCCTATCCGCCGCAGACCAACGATCTGCATCACGAGGTCGAATTGGTGGTGGCGATCGGCAAGGACGGTAGCGACATTGCCGCGGCTGATGCGCTCAGCCACGTCTATGGCTATGCGGCCGGGCTCGACATGACGCGGCGTGATCTACAGGCGGTGGCCAAAAAGGCCGGCCGGCCCTGGGACATGGCCAAGGGGTTTGACCAGTCGGCGCCCATTGGCACCATCCGGACACGGGCGCTGTTACCCTCTCGGTCAATGGGGTGGAACGTCAGCGGGGCGATCTGGGCGAGCAGATCTGGAGTGTGGCCGACACCATCGCTTTTCTGAGCGGGTTCGTGACGCTCCGGGCCGGCGACCTGATCATGACTGGCACCCCCGCCGGGGTAGGGGCGGTGGCGCGTGGCGATGTGCTCGAGGGTCAGATTGCCGGCGTGGGCACCGTGCGGACAGTCATTGTCTGATGACGGTCTGGTCCCCTCAGCAAGACGCGGCCCTGCTCGCGGTGTCCGCATGGCTCAAGGACACCGACGGGCCGCAGGTGTTCCGCCTGTTCGGCTGGGCCGGTACGGGCAAATCGACGCTGGCGGTGCATCTGGCGCAGGATGTGCGCAGCGTCAAATTTGCCGCTTTCACCGGCAAGGCGGCGCTGGTGATGCGCAAGCGCGGCTGCAAGGGCGCACAGACCATTCATAGCCTGATCTACACTCTGGTCAGCGAAAAGGATGGCGAGCCACGCTTCGTGCTCGATAGCGAGAGCCCGGCGGCCGATGCCGACCTGATCGTCATCGACGAAGTGTCGATGGTCGATGAACAGCTGGGCAGGGACCTGCTGAGCTTCGGCGTCAAGGTGCTGGTGCTGGGGGACCCGTTCCAGCTGCCCCCGGTCCAGGGTGCGGGTTTTTTCACTGCCGAAGACCCTGACATCATGCTGACTGAAATCCATCGCCAGGCAGCCGACAATCCGATCATCCACCTGTCCATGCAGGTGCGGGAAGGCGGATTTCTCGAGCGCGGCAGCTATGGCGATTCTGTGGTGGTGGCGCGCGACAGTGTCGATCGCAACGCCGTGCTTGAAGCCGATCAGGTGCTGGTGGGGCGCAACAAGACGCGACTGCAGTACAATGACCG
>CAXBKI010000341.1:0-4074 GCA_963975955.1 uncultured Devosia sp. | reverse complement strand
TGCACCTCCCCCTTGATGGGGGAGGCCCGGAGGGGGTGATGGGTTGAGCGGATCAACGCGTCACCCACCCGGAACCTGTCCCCGGGCGCGACGCAAGCCGTGGCCCTCTCCTTCACGGGGAGAGGGACGACAGCAGCGCGTTCAGACGACCAAGGTTGGCCGCCCCGTCCCCGGCCACCGCCAGCGTCTTGAGCCGGGCGGTTTCGCCACTGGTGACGGTAATGGCGGATTTGGGCACGCCCAGCGCCTTGGCCAGCAGCACGATGACCGCTGCCGTCGCCTTGCCCTTGTCGGGCACCGCCTTGACGCGCAGCCGCAGCACGGCCGTGCCGTCATCGCGCTGCTCGATGCCTTCAATAGCGTCGCGCCCGGCATTGGGGGTGACCCGAACGAAAAGGCTCAGCCCCGGGGGGCCGAGCCGGTAGCAATCTGCCATGCAGCGGCCCCCTTACGGGACGTAGGCATAGCCATAGCGCAGGATCAGCTGCTGGATGAAGAAGATCCCCAGGAACAGAATGATCGGCGAGATATCGAGGCCCGAAAAATTGGGCATCACGCGGCGGATCGGGTTGAGCAGAGGCTCGGTCAACTGATTGACCACCCGCCAGACGCTGGCGACGAACTGGTTGCGCGTGTTGATCACGTTGAACGAGATCAGCCAGCTCATGATGATCATGATCAGCAGCACCCACCAGTAGAGCTGGAGGATCACCATGATCACATCGAGTACGGCCTTCATTGCAGTCTCCCTGTTTTCATTGCCTTATTTAGTCGCAAGCCGGCCGCGCGACAAGGGCAGGCCCCCCAAGCATGAAGACCCCGCTCTGGTCGCACAGAACGGGGTCTCAATGACTGACATCCGGTACGCAGTACAAGAACCCGGACAGCTTCTGCATTGCATGAACCGTGCCAGAGCGCGCGGCGCCCCGAAAACCGGGACCTCTGGGTTAAACTGCTGAAAATCTTAACGTTTCAGACACCATAAAGCGATGCAAAATGCGAGGCTTGCTGCAGGCTGCCTCGCAAAATGCGAACCGGTCAGGCCAGCCCGCTGCGCGGATCCACGCCCAGCATCAGGTTCAGGTTCTGTACCGCCGCGCCCGAGGCACCCTTGCCCAGATTGTCATAGACCGCCACCAGCACCGCCTGCGCCCGATCGTCATTGGCGAACACATGCAGCTTCATCTTGTTGGTATTGTTGTAGATCTGCGGGTTGAGCTCGTCCGAACGGGCCATTTCGGCATAGGGCGCCACCTCCACGAAGCTGTCGGGGATGGCGGCGAAATGGTCGGCAATGGCGGCATGCAGTTCGACGCCCCGCGGCACCACGCCCAGATGGCCCAGCTGCAGCGGCACGAAGGTCATCATGCCTTGGGCGTAATCGCCCACCGCCGGCACGAAGAGCGGCGCATTGGCCAATTTGGTATAGGCGGTCATTTCGGGCACATGCTTGTGCATGAAGGTCAGCCCATAGGGCGAAAAATGGCTGGCCGCGGCGCCGGCGGCTTCATAATCGGCGATCATCGCCTTGCCGCCACCGGTATAGCCGGAAATCGCATTGACGCTGATCGGATAGGCGGCCGGCAGCAGCCCGGCCTCGATCAGCGGCCGCAGCGTGGCGATCGGCCCCTGCGGATAGCAGCCCGGATTGGAGACGAAGCGCGCCTTGGCGATCACCGCGCTCTGGCCCTTGTCCATTTCGGCAAAGCCATAGGCCCAGTCCGGATTGACCCGGTAGGCCGAGGACGCGTCGATAACCCGCGTGGTGCCATTGGTGATCAGCGACACGCTTTCCTTGGCCGCGTCATCGGGCAGGCACAAGATGGCGATATCGGCCGCATTGAGCAGCCGGGCGCGTTCGGCCAGGTCCTTGCGCTTGTCGGTGGCGATCGAGATCACCTCCAGATCGCGCCGGCCGGCCAGCCGCTCACGGATCTGCAGACCCGTTGTTCCCGCTTCCCCGTCGATGAAAATCTTGGCGACCATTGGCTTTCTCCCGATGCGGCTGCGTAAATGGACCCCTGAGGCGACAGGGTCAAGACCGCGTCGCAGTAGACCTCATCCTGAGCCTGTCGAAGGACGAGGTCGTGGCAAGATCGCTGTGCCCGACCGCGTGGTTCGACAAGCTCACCATGAGGTCTCCGCTGGCTCCCTTGCCGATCCGCTGCGCCAATGCCATTGCTTGGCCACCAACAAGAACCAGAAAACCCGGGAGCAGCCCATGACGCCTCATAACCACGCCAAAGCCGGCGACTATGCCCAAGCCGTGCTGCTGCCCGGCGATCCGCTGCGCGCCAAATGGATCGCCGAGACTTTTCTCGATGATGCCAGACTGGTCAATTCGGTGCGCAACTGCCTGGGCTATACCGGCGCCTACAAGGGCAAGCCCGTTTCGGTGCAGGCCAGCGGCATGGGCCAGCCCTCGCTGGCCATCTATGTGCATGAGCTGATCAATGTCTATGGCGTCAAAACGCTGCTCCGCGTGGGCACCTGCGGCGGGCTCAATGCCAGGATCAAGGTGCGCGACCTGGTGCTGGCGCAGGGCGCCACGACCGACAGTTCCATCGTCAAGGGCCGCTTCGGACCGTTCAACTATGCCCCGCTCGCCGATTTCGGCCTGCTGCGCAGTGCCGCCGACAAGGCCGAGGCGGCCGGCATGACCTACCATGCTGGCAATATGCTGAGCAGCGACATCTTCTACCATGCCGACGGCATGGCCGGTTACGACACCCTGCCCGCCCATGGCGTGCTCGGCGTCGAAATGGAGGCGGCCGCGCTCTATACCCTGGCCGCCCGCTTCGGCGTGCGCGCGCTGACCATCTGCACCATGACCGATTGCCTGATCACCGGCGCCGAAATCGACGCCGAACAGCGCCAGACTTCGCTCAGGGACATGGTGACCCTGGCGCTCGAGGTGGCGATCGAGGGCTGAGGAGGCGCGCTTTCAGCCGGGCGGCCGGCACTGCCGGCCGCCCATGGCCTGTCAGATCCAGTCCGGGACCATGTCGCCGGCATAGCGCGCCCCGAAAGCCCCATCGGGCAGGATATTGCCGATGCGCACCAGGTCATCGGCCGTTAGCGTCACCGCCGCAGCGGCCAGGTTTTCCTCGAGGCGGCCGATCCGGCGCGTGCCGGGGATCGGCACGATGTCTTCGCCCTGGGCCAGCAGCCAGGCCAGCGCCAGCTGGGACACGGTGATGCCCTTGGCCTGGGCCAGCTCGCCAAGCTGGCGCACGGCGTCGAGGTTCTTTTCGAAATTGCCCTGCTGCCAGCGCGGATCGAAGCGACGCATGTCGCTTTCCTCGTATTCCGCCGATGGCTTTGCAGTACCGGTGAGAAAGCCGCGGCCAAGCGGCGAATAGGCGACAAAGCCAATGCCCAGCTCGCGTGTCGTGGGCAGCACCGCTTCGACGTCACGCTCGAACACCGAATACTCGGTCTGCAGCACGGTCACCGGCTGCACGGCATGGGCCTTGCGAATGGTCTGCGGCCCAGCCTCGCTCAGGCCGAAATACTTGACCTTGCCCGCCGCGATCAGGTCCCTGACCGTCCCGGCAACGTCCTCGATCGGCACATCGGGATCGACGCGATGCTGATAGAGAATGTCGATCTGCTCGACGCCGAGATAGCGCAGGCTGTTCTCGGTGACCTTGCGGATATGGTCCGGCTGGCTGTTGACGCCGTAATTGCCATTCTCGAAGGTGAAGCCGAACTTGGTCGCAATCACGATATCATCGCGAAAGCCCTTCACCGCCTCGCCGATGAATTTCTCGTTCTCGCCCCAGCCATAGAGCTCGGCGGTGTCGAAGAAGGTGACGCCCAGATCATAGGCGCGCCTGATGAGATCGAGGCCCGCCTGCGTATCGGCCGCGCCATAAGCCAGGTGAAATCCCATGGCGCCATAGCCGATCGCTGACACCTCGGGTCCGTTGCGGCCGAGTTTGCGCTTTTTCATCGTAACATCCTTTCATGCGGGTACGGCCCGAATGTAGGGAGGACAGCGCCCTGGCCGGATGTCTGATGGTCCCGAATGATTGCCTGATCCTGCCGACCCATTGACCTTTTAAGGCAAGC
>CAXBKI010000340.1:0-4081 GCA_963975955.1 uncultured Devosia sp. | reverse complement strand
GCAGCACGAACGCGAACAAGGCGCACAGGATGACGACCCAGGGGCCTGCTCTATTCATGGCTTGGGTAATCCATCGGCCAGTTCGTTCCACGCGCGCGCATCATCACTTGCAACCAATACCACAAACGCCGAGATGCGGGAGCATTAAATTGCCACCGCCAGACAAGGAAACTTGCGACTCCAAAAGACATCAGGGGCGCGCTGGCCGCGCCAATGACGCTCAACCGTGCAGCCCCAAGTCGACCTGCGCAATATCCGATCAGGGTGGAAGGCCTTTCGGATCTGGCGCGCCAGCGAAACCTTGAGGCTCTCAAATTCATCAGCCGGCAAGCGGCTCGGCGCGGAATCCAGTTCCAGCTCTGCCTGTGAACAGAGCGCTACGATTTCGACGAGGTGCCTCATACAAGCCACCAGATCCGCGGCGTGACCGACGAGAACCATCGCCTTTACTGCCGCGACAGCGTCACTTTCCTGCTGCGCGAAATCCCCAAAATTGCCGGCCTGAATTGCCGCATTCACGGTTGAGAAACTCGACGCGCCCAGAACGTTCCAAAAAGGTCAGCCCATCCACATCGCCCTGCAGGTGCCGCCATCAGACGTTGAGGTTCGGCTGCATTATCGTCACGTCAACCAGGGTGAGCGCTGGCAGCAGCTTGAGCCGGAAGCGGGTGGCGATGGCAAGCGGTGACCATACCGGGCAGCTATACCGACTCCGAATTCCACATCCAGTTTTACATCACCGCAACGGGCAATGAAGGGGTGCGAATGCTTCCTGGGTTTCCCGATACACTGGATAGGGCGCCCGATGAGTTGATTGAACAGGCTTGATATCTCCAATACCTGTTGCGGGTCCGTGAGAATGCGCTTTTGCTACCCAAGCAGCAGCGCATTCCCTGGACGCCAGAAGTAAGGATAGTGAAAGTGTCGGATCCTCTCGATCAGCAAAGCAGCGTCATCAAACGGCCGCCACGACTGGGTGACGAGGTCTACAATTCTATCTATGGCCAGTTGATGAGCCAGCTGATCCAGCCCGGCGCCAAGATTTCCATCGACAATCTGGGGCGCGAACTGGGCGTTTCACAGACACCGATCAGAGAGGCTCTATCGCGACTGGAAGCCCAGGGACTGGTGGTGAAAGCTGATCGCGGTGGCTACAACGCCACCGCCCAGATGGACCTGGAGCGCTTCGACAATCTTCGCGAGCTGCGCATGCTGCTCGAGCCGATAACCGCGCGAAAGGCTGCCCTGCGCATTACCGATGAGCAACTGAACGAACTCAAACTGATTGCCAGGAAGATGCAGGGCAAGTCGGGTCGCAGTGGCTATGGTGAGTTCGCCCGTCTCGATCAGCAGTTCCATGACCTCATCGCCCAGGCGAGCGGAAACCTGCTCATCGCGGAAATGCTGGCGAAACTGCATAGCCACATGCATTTGTTCCGCCTGTTTCACCGTCAGGAAGCGACAACCGAGTCCAATGCTGAACATGCCGTTTTGATCGCGGCGCTTGCCGAACACCAGCCGGACCGGGCCGAGGCTGCAATGCGCACGCATATTGAGCGCGCCTTTCAGCGGTTCAGCCAGTTCTTTACAGGCTAAACCCAACGAGGACCAAGGCGAGCGAAATCAGAGCGGAAGGTCGCCGGGCTAGCGCGGGTGTTCTTGAAGCGCCTGGCAAGGCCCCAGCTGCCTGAGTGGACCAAGCCGTGTTTGGCGAGCCGGCCGATGCCGACTTCAGCTGCGGCGAACACCTCGTCCGCTTCGCAAAGCGATATCGCGGGCAGCGCAGAACGAGCTCACGGCTCGAAATCGTCGCTATCAACTCGAGCTAAAACTGGCTGGGGCGCTAGGATTCGAACCTAGGAATGCCGATACCAAAAACCGGTGCCTTACCACTTGGCGACGCCCCAACTGGCGCGGTTCGTACACGGTTTGCCGGCGCTTCGCAACATGGTCTGAGCGGGGATAAAAAGCCCCATGCTGGCGCTTGAATGGCAAAGCAAGCGCGGCTATAACGCCGGACATCGCGATTGGCAGAGACGGACTCAGCACCGTTTTTTTGCAAGCCAGTTATCCCGAATCGCGACCTCTGACGGAGTATAGCGCAGCCTGGTAGCGCACCTGCTTCGGGAGCAGGGGGTCGAGTGTTCGAATCACTCTACTCCGACCAACCAACCCCGGCCTCGCAAGAGCCGGGGTTTCGTTTGTCTAGGCTGTCGCGACGGGCCTGGTGGCCAGCCAGATGTGGTGGCGCTCGCCGCCCCTTTTGCCGCGGGCCCGGACCTTTTCTTCCTTGACCAGATAGCCGGCAGTGAGCAGTCGCTTGGTAAAGGGGGCGCTGGTGTGGGAAGACCACACGGCCAGCACGCCGCCTGGCCGCAGCGTGCTCATGGTGCGACGCAGACTTTTGACGCTGTATAGCTGCTGGTTTGAATCCCGCGTCAGCCCCTCAGGACCATTGTCCACATCGAGCAGAATGGCGTCATAGAGCTTTTCGCCGACCAGTGCGGTGCCGACATCGCCCAGGCGAATGGCGACACGCGGGTCGGCCAGGCAGGTGCCGAATACCTCGGCCATGGGGCCGCGGGCCCATTCGACGACGGCCGGCACCAGCTCGGCCACGGTGATGCGGGCATCGGCGGGCAGGATGTCGAGAGCCGCGCGCAGGGTAAAGCCCATGCCAAGCCCGCCAATCAGCATGTGGGGACGGGAGAGCGGCTTGATGGCCTCCCAGCTCAGACTGGCGAGCGCTTCTTCGGAGCCACTCATGCGGCTGTTCATCAGTGCGGTCGAGCCGGTCATGATGCAAAATTCGGTGCCGCGCCGCATCAAGCGCAAGTCGCCCTCGCCACCGGGCACTCGGGCCGTGTCGAGCAGAACCCAGGGATTGACCGCCATGCCATCTCGCAAAAACAGAAAGCCGGCCACAGGGGCCGGCTTTCGTGAACAGGTGGAAAGCGCCTAGCGCCTGGAGACCAGTTTCCAGGCACCGGTGACGGTCAGGGCTGCCAGCGCCATCTTGAGAATGTCCCAGACGATGAAGGGCTGGACGGCCTTGACGAAGGCAGAACCGAGCACATTGGCCTGATCGATCCAGCCGGCCTGGCCGGCCATCAGGGCAAGCCAGGTGAAGCCGAGCACGAACATCACCGCGTCGCCAACCAGCATGGCTGAGAACAGCGCCAGCGGCTTGCCAGAAGCGCCGCGATCAGCGGCAAAGCCAACGATGGCAGCCAGGGCGACAAAGCCGATCAGAAAGCCGCCCGTGGGGCCAACCAGATAGGCAAGACCGCCGCCAGTGGCGAACACGGGCAAGCCCATGGCGCCTTCCAGCAGGTACAGTCCGACCGTGGCAACGCCAATACGCATGCCGAATGCGGCCGCAAGGGCGGCAATGGCAAAACCCTGCAGGGTGACGGGGACGGGCCAGACCGGCACGTTGATCTTGGCGCAAATGGTGATCAGCAATGTGCCGAGCACGACGGTTGCCAGGTTCGACGCCAGCTTGGCAGCATCACCCTTGGGCTGATAGAGGCCGAGGAGCGTGTTGGGCGTGGTCAAAGTGACGGCCATTTCATACCTTCCATGCAAAACGGGAACCGGCATCCCTGTGCGGGACGCATAACAGTTCTTGTTGTCACTTCATAATCTGCTGCCCCCGGGAGTGCAATGGCTGCCACCCTCGCCTTCAATACCCAGTTTGATCCGCAAACCGGCATTGCCGTGCCCGTCGCAGCGGGTCTGGTGCGGATCACTGCGCCCAATGCCAGCGCCTATACGTTCACCGGTACCAACAGTTTTCTGCTGGGCCATGACCGGCTGGCCCTGCTGGACCCCGGTCCTGACGATGCTGCCCACATTGCCGCCCTCACGCGCGCAATCGCCGGCCGCCCGCTGGACGCCATCATCCTTACCCACACCCACCGTGATCACAGTGCCGCTGCGGCGCGACTGAAGCGCGAGTTCGGGGTGCCGATCTGGTTTGGCGGACGACACCGGCTGTCGCGCCCGCTGCGCCGATTCGAACGGAACGGTCTGGTCAATTCCTGCGACTGGGACCTGGTGCCCGATCAGACGCTGCTGG
>CAXBKI010000339.1:0-4088 GCA_963975955.1 uncultured Devosia sp. | reverse complement strand
GCTCGCCGCCTTCAAGGCCAATGTCCTTGTCTTCGATCGAGCCGGAGATCTTGTTGCCGTACTCGGCGGTGAAGCCGAAACTGATCTTGCCGTCCTTGGTGGTAGCCTTGGAGCTGTCGAGATAGAGCAGCTCGATGTGGTTGCCCCAGATGCGCGATAGCGCTGGTGCCTGACCCTTCTTGGCGGTGTTGAGCCGGGCTTCACCAATCAACAGACCGGTGAGCGGGATCTCGAACAGATCGGCAAACTGCTGGCGGGTAATTGCACCATCTTCAGACAACCCACCCTTGATCGCCTTGATCAGCTTGGGATGGCGCTTGAGCTTGGACCAGACGGGCTGCCCCATGGCGATGGTGTTGGGGCGATAAACCAGCGTCTTTTCCATGCCATCATCAATGACGCCATAGGGATCGCTCGTCGCAAAGGCAGAGAACTGGTCGTTGCCTGCCAGGGTGAGCTTTTTGTCGGCAGCATAGTTGGCCGCGTCCTGCACCAGCGTGGCAACACGCACTTCCCGAGCGATTGTCAGGTAGTTGGTGAGGCCTTCAACAGCCGTTTCACGCGGGTCGAAGGTGGAACGCTTTTCGGCGCGGGCCTGGGAGGCCTGGCGAATATCGGAGTACGGGATAGCGTCATCCAGGCCGTGGTCAAGCGTGGAGCCGTCCTTTTCGGTGACGGTGAACTCGACCTGGTTGGGGCGACCCTTGCGACCGACACGGGTATCGACGAGCTCGAAGCCCTCGGTCAGCGGGTATTCCTGCCACTTGAACTGTTCGGACAGCACCTGCAGGGCGGGCAGCACGCGGCTGGCGATGAAGGTGTGGGCGGGGTTGCGATAGCCGATGGCAATCGCCGTCAGGGTCGCATCGATTGGAAAGGGGCGATTGGGCGCCATGAGCGTGAATCCTCGTTAAGCAGGGGTCGCCAGGACGCAGGGCGCGACCTGGTACGGAATGATGTCGTCGGCCACAGCATCGGCCTGGGCGAAGCCAATGACGCGCACCATCTGCCCAACGACAGGCACGGCCTTGATGGCTTTGCCATTGGCATCGGAAGTGAGCGGATCGCCGAATGAGACGTTGCCGCCGCAGCGCACCTCGCTCCAGCCAGCCTGGGCGATGTCGAGTTGGCCGCCGGCCGGGCAGCCCATGCTGTCGGTAGCGCCAAGCAGCAGGTCATTGGCGGCATTAGCCAACTCAACCTTGCCGCCTGCCGCAGCGGCAACGATCAGATAGCCGGCAATGGCAACGCCGGTGGCGGTGAAAACCTTGGTCAGCAGTGGATTGGTCAATTACTTGGCCTCCTTCACATGGCGGATGGCGTCGCCCAGCGAGACGGTGCGCCCAAGGGCCAACTGCTCGTCCTGGTACTTGTTGGCACGCGCGGCCAAAGCGGCTGGCTCTTCCTCGGAGACGTCCGAAGTGTCCGCGAGTTTGTCGCCAAGCTTGGACGGTGCAGCGATGACCGGCAGCGTCTTGGCCAGAGCGGTAAAGCGATCGAGACCGCCCTCGGCCTGGCACAGCGCCAGAAATTCAGAACGGCTGGCCGGGGTGATCTTGCCTTCGGCCTGGGCGGTGTCGAGCGCGGCATTGATCTTGTCGGTCTTGCGCTCTTCCTGCAGAGCGGCGAGCGAGGTGCGCAGCTCGCTGACGTCGCCGGCGTCTTTGACGGCCGCCAGTGCCGTCTCAGTATCCGACTTGAGCTTCTTGACAGCCGCCGTCACGGCCTCGGGCTTGCTGGCCACATCGATGGCTAGCTCTGAACACAAAGCACTGCGCTCGCCATCCAGCTCGCCGATCGCGGCGAGGATGGCCTTTTCGTCGGCGCTGTCGGCGAGACCGAGAGCGGCGGCGACTTTCTTGAAGTCCATGGTGGTTTCCTGAGTTGAGAGGTCTTCGAGCTGGCACAGCGCGGTCATTTCGAGCGCTGGCCGATTGACGAGTGCAGCGCCAGCCAGGCGCGTAATGACACCATCTCGGGTGTGCCGCATGGAAGGGGAGAGGAACCGATATTCTTTGGAGGCGATCTGCTGTGCGGCGGCGGCCGTCCACTCGACCTGACCCCAGACCGAGCCGGACCGGTTTTCCAGCTTGTTGATCCAGCCGGCCGCGATGGCCATCTGGCCCTTTGGCGCCAGATGGTCCTGGGCATGTTCATAGTCGATGGCGAGTGGAGCGCGGTTGGCGGCAAAGGCCGCCAGGACGACATCCGGGTTGAGCGTCCATTCCCGGCCGTCGCGGGCGACCAGGCGCGGACCGCGCGGCAACAGCTCGACCCATTCGGGTGGCTTGCCGTCAGCATCCGCTGCGAGGGCGATAATGGTGTTGGAAGGTTGCTCGGTCATGACCGGCAACATGGCCGCGGTAAGAAGCCGAAAACACGCTGACAGTGTCAGCTGGGGTCGGCTAGCGGCAATGCAGGGCGGCAATCGAGACTAGATAGGCCATTAAATGGGTTTTAAAGGGGGCCGTGCGCGCTTGAGCTCAACCTATGTGGCAAACCCCGTGGCGGCACCCTCTAGCGGCATCAGGGCGCTCATTCGGAAGAGCGTGATAGTGCCTCGCCGCAATCCTTCAATTCGGCGATGAGAATGTCGGCATGAGAGAACTTCATCTCGTCAGCCGCGATCCGACCCTCATGGAACCGCATAACGTCCTTCGTCAGATAAACGAGCTGATGAGCGGCCGACTGACAGTCGGAATATGTTGCGTAGTGATTGCCGTCCGGGGCACCCATTCCAATGTCGATGACCTTGTCATCCCATTCATCTATGGCGGCTTCGAGTGGAACAAGAATGAAGCTCCGAAGGCGTTCGGCGCTCCTTGCGTCCTGCCCGTTGACCATGCCTTCAATACTGGCAGATACGTCCTCAACCATCGTCGTCACTGTCTGGAACAACGCAGCCGCGTCTGCCCTAGCTGCCGCGTCAGTGTTGGTTGCGGCAGCCAATGGAGCTGCTGCAGCCGACACTGCAAGCGCAGCGAGTGCGATAGTCATCACCAGTTTCATAGTCATACCCATTTGCGTCCGCACGTGTTCTGCACCATATTGATCGCAGGCGCGAGCATAGTTCAACCGGAACGGCTTGCCGGATCTGCGAGGGATCGACGCCCCTCCGCGCCTACTCAACAACCTTCCCCGATAGTTTTGCCCTGGTGATTGCTTTCTTGGCAGCCTCTTCGCTCTTGCGATGAAAGCTGACAAGCCACCACTCGCGACCCTCATTTGAAGTTTTGACCACAACGCGCCACCAGGTGCCGGCAACTTCGCCCAAGAGCACAGCGCTGCGATCCCCACGAAGGATCGCCGCCGGATTGCGGGTGACGTGAAGGGCGTTCCGAAGATCAGCCACGTCCAGAGCTCGGGCGGCATGATCCACGATGATGTGGTTCACGCTGGCAGCTGACAGGCGCACTAGCGCAGTGCGTGCCTTGAAGGCCGTGCGGACGGCGTCCGGCAGTTGAGCGACTGGCAAGAACATGTCTGGTCGCGCCTTGCCCCGCGCCATCGCGTCCAAGATGGGCGAACCCGCAATGTCTGCGATCGCCGCCGCCTGGCGATGCACGGGCATGGCGTCAACCTGGTCAAAAAGGAAACGCGCAACATTGGTGCCACGGGCGCGCCCTGGATTGTTATCCCAGCCAGGATCAATTCCGTTGGGAACGTTCGTCCACTCGCCAGTGCGCTTGTTGAGCCAGCGGCGCATCTCGACGGGGGGCGGTTCCGCCTTGGCGTCATAACCATTGCGGTCGGCCTCGCCGCGACTGATCTGGCGCACCCCGCATTTGCAGAGCCAGCCATTGGGCGGGTAGTGCGTGTTCCACCAAGGATGGTCCACCGGCAGAACCGTACCCACCCAACCGACATGCTCGACGCGCTTCCGCTCGGCCTGGCTCAAGGTGTAGATCAAGAATGGCAGGAACACCTTGTTGCGTTGGGTCCGTTCCCATTCACCCGCAGCATGGGCGGTTCGCATATTGGCCCAGTAGATCGTGCGCAGTCGGCGCGGGCTGCCGAGTTGCACCACCATCGGATCGCCCGTCTGCGGGTCGACCGAGATCTTGCGCCCCCACCCGCCCTTGGCCTGC
>CAXBKI010000338.1:0-4089 GCA_963975955.1 uncultured Devosia sp. | reverse complement strand
AAACAGGTTGAAGTTCTGAAACACCATGCCCGTGCGCCGGCGTACCGCATCAATCGATGCGCGAGCACTGGTCAGTTCGATACCGCACACTGTCAGTTCGCCGGACTGGTGGTGTTCGAGTGCGTTCAGGCAACGGATCAGCGTCGACTTGCCTGAGCCGGACGGACCGCAGACGACGATGGTCTCGCCCTTCGCCACGTCCAGATCGATGGCCTTCAGCGCCTGGAAACCGCCGAAGTACTTGCTGACCCGACGGGCACTGATAACGCTATTGCTTGCAGGCATATTGCTCGTCCACCCTGTCGTCACGCATCACTGAATTTTGGGATCAAGCTGACCGGACGCGTAGCGCTTGGCCATATCGGCCATGGTGATCACCTTGATCCTGCTGGCATGACCTGCCGTGCCGAACTCTTCCAGACGCTGCTTGCAGAGCTTGGTAATTGCATCCATGCCGGGCTTCATCATGTTGCGGATATCGAATTCCTTGGGGTCCTCATGCATAACGCGGCGGATCTGCCCGATCAGCGCCATGCGGTTGTCGGTATCGATGTTGACCTTGCGCACGCCATGCTTGATGCCACGCTGGATCTCTTCGATCGGCACACCCCAGGTCTGTTTGATGTCGGCGCCGTACTTGTTCATGATGTCCTGCAGCTCCTGTGGAACCGAGGATGAACCATGCATTACCAGATGGGTATCGGGCAGGCGCCGGTGAATTTCCTCCAGACGGTCCATGGCCAGAACATCGCCATCGGGCTTCCGGCTAAACTTATAGGCGCCATGTGAGGTGCCCATGGCAATTGCGAGGGCATCAACCTTGGTAGCCTTGACGAAGGCAACGGCCTGGTCGGGATCTGTCAGCAAGCGCTCGTCATTGCGGCTTTCCAGCTTTCCCAAAACGCCGATCTCGCCTTCCACCGAAGCGCCCATCCAATGGGCCATGGCCGAGACGGAGGCAGTGACGCGGACATTGTAGTCGTAGTCCGACGGGGTCTTGGCATCAGCCAGCAGCGAGCCATCCATCATCACAGAACTGAATTTGTGCTGCAGAGCGGTGGCGCAGGTCTCTTCGCTATTGCCGTGGTCCTGATGCACGACCATGGGGATGTGCGGATACAGCTTTTCGAGTGCAGCGAAAAGGTGCTCCACCATGATGTCACCTGCATAGGCACGCGCCTTGGTGCCAACCTGCAGGATGACGGGCGCGTCGACCGCATCGGCAGCCGCCATGACGGCGAGCATCTGCTCCATGCTGGTGACGCTGAAGGCAGGCACGCCATATTGATGTTCGGCGGCATGATCGAGAAGCTGGCGAAGGGTGATGCGGGACATGGGTAAAACCTTATTGGGGAGTATTGGCCCCGCATCAGCAATGCGGGGCCGTTGGGATTGTCAGAACCGGGGCAGTTCTTCGTTGGTGATGCCGAGCCACTGCTGCTGCGCTGACTGGATTTCGCCAGAGTTCCACAGCAGCATGATTTCGGTATTCAGCCACTGGTGCAGGTCGGCATCGCCGCGGCGCACACCAATGCCCATGGGCGACTGGCGAACGGCGAATTTGCGCTGGAACTGAT
This sequence comes from uncultured Devosia sp., assembly GCA_963975955.1. GTDB lineage: Bacteria > Pseudomonadota > Alphaproteobacteria > Rhizobiales > Devosiaceae > Devosia. The sequence goes on along the minus strand of CAXBKI010000338.1, from coordinate 2,512 downwards.
CCGTCTCGGCATTGATCGCATTGGCGGCCGCGACGCCCGAGACGATCGCATCGACCTGACCGGAGAACAGGGCCTGGTTGGTGGCAGCATCATCGTCGAAACGCTGGATGTTGGTACCTTCCACCGCCTTTTCGGTGATGATGGTATCGTTGGTCGTCGAGCGGGTTACACCAACGCGCTTTCCGACCAGATCATCGAGCGTCGCGATCTGGGCCGATGTGGGTGCGATCACCATCTGCTCATCGACATAAATCGAGTTAGTGTACATGATTGCCTTGGCGCGCTCAGCAGTGATGCCCAGCGACGAAACCAGGATGTCGACCTTCTTGCTGGTCAGGTTGGGAATCCGGGACTGGGACACCTGATCGAGGATTTCCAGCTCCACACCGAGGTCCCTGGCGATCAGATTGGCAATGGCGACGTCAAAGCCGGCCGGCTTGAGGTCGGCATCGGTCATGCCATAGGGCGGCGTCGACAGCGAAATGCCGACCACGATCTTGCCACGGGCGATGATCTCATCGAGCGTATTGGTGGCTTGCGCCATGACCGATGTGGACATGACCAGGGTCGCGGCGGCAGCAAAGGCAAGGCTACGAGCTAGTTTAATCATCAGGCTTCTCCTCCGGTAGTGATGAGTCAGACGCTCAGCCGTCTTTCGAGACTGCGGCTGAAGAGCGTTATTGGAAAGCAGACGAGGAAGTAGAACAGCGCGGCTGTCAGGTAGACCTCGAGCGGCTTGAAAGTGGCATTGCTGACGATTTGCGACGTGCGGGTCAGCTCGACGATCCCAACAACCGACGCCAGCGACGTATTCTTGATAAGCTGGACGAAAAAACCGACCGTCGGCGGGGTGGCAATTCGGATCGCCTGCGGCACAATGATGTAGCGCATGGCGTGCGCACGGCTCAGCCCGAGGGCATGGGCGCCTTCGCTCTGGCCCGCTGGAACCGACTGGATGGCGCCCCGCCAGATGTCGCCGAGAAACGCGGCTGCATAGAACGAGAATGCCACCGCGATGGCCGTCAGGGGCGCCACCGCAAAACCGAGATAGCTGGCACCAAAATAGGCGATGAACAAGGTCACGAGCAGGGGCGTGCCCTGCACGATGAAGATATAGAACTGCGCCAGTCGGCTCAGCACCGGGTTGCTGGAGACCCGCATCAGTGTCAGCAGCGAGCCCGCGATCGAACCGCCGACGAGGGCAATGGCGGCCAGGCCGATGGTCCAGCCCAGCCCGGTGAGCATGTACAGGACGTGATTGAAGCTGAACTGTTGAAACATTGCTCAGCGCCTCAGAAACTTGAAGGGGAACATGGCGCGCTCCAGCACCGTCATCGCGCCCTTGAGGGCCGCGACAAGCGCGACGTAGATCACGGCAATCACGAGGTAGATTTCCATATTGCGCAGGGTCAGGCCCTGAATGTCGTTCCCCGTGCCAGTCAGTTCGGGCACCGAGATCGCAGAGACCACGCTGGAAGACAGCAGGAGCAGGATGAACTGTGCCACCAGCGAGGGGAAGACCGAGGACAATGCGGGCTTGAGCACCACATAGCGAAAGATGGTGAGCGGGGACATGCCGAGCGCCCTGCCCGCTTCAATCTGTCCCTTGTTGATCGACTGGATGCCAGCGCGAATAATCTCGCTGGTATAGGCGCCGCCATAGATCGACATCGCCAGGATCGCCGCGGTGATCGGATCGAGCCGCAATCCCAGCGCGGGGAGACCGAAATAGATCAGGAAGACCTGCACAATGAAGGGCGTGTTGCGGATGACCTCGACATAAGCCAGCACCGGCCAGCGCAGCAGCTTGCTGCCAGACAGCGTAAATACCGCCGCCAGAACGCCAATAATCAGTGCGAATGCCATGGCAGCGAGCGAGATCTGAGCCGTCAGCAAGACGCCGTTGACCAGCAGGTCGCTGCGCGACAACACGCCACTGAAATCAAGAGGGCTCATGATGAACGTCTCCCTGCGCGGTCGTTTGTCATTGCGCCACCACCGCACCGGTCCTGGCGAGCTGGCCATAGGCGGGCGAGAATTCCTGTCCGGATGGTGACATCTCAACGCCCGCCTGCCAGGCGCGGTGATCCATCCAGGGCGTTGCATGTGCGTCAGTGAGGGCGTTGATCTCGTCCATCAGCAGGGGCGCCTGGCCGACCAGGACGGACTCCATGGCGGCCAGATCGGGGAAGCGCGAGAAGGCATCTGCCCAGATTGCCCTGCCTGCCAAATAACCATTGGCCCCGGCACGGAAAGCATAGGTCAGCAGACGAACGAAATCGCGGGGCGTAGCCCCCGCACTGAGCAGAACCCAGGGCCGGTTCGCCCCTGCGGCAACCTTGTCGAACCGGGCCTGAACACTTGCCGCCTCCGGACCGTGTGGATCGGGCACGTTGATGACCTCGGTGGGCGGCTCAAGCTTGTAGACATCCACGCCGTCGGCATCCATGACATCGGCATCGCCCAGGGCCTGCAAAACGAGGTCCACACGTCGGGCAGCAAAGGCCTCCGC
>CAXBKI010000337.1:0-4097 GCA_963975955.1 uncultured Devosia sp. | reverse complement strand
CTGTTGCCAGGTCGCCTTCGGGCGTGATGCGGACATTCTCATCCGTGGAGGCAGCGTAGCTGATCAACTGCCGCGTCACAGCGCGCAGAAAATTGTTGCTGGTCACCAGGGCCGCCGATGTGGGGTCGAAGTGATCGACGTCCGCCGTGCCCAGAATGCGCAGCACGCCACCGGTCTGGCCTTCCTGTGCCGTGGCTGCAATCGGGGTAAGGGCGGCGGTTGCGAGAAGTCCCGCCACTGCCAGTCGGGCAAATGTTGATGTCATGGTCACGGCTCCCTCTGAGCGTCTGTCCTAGCTGTCAGCAGGTCTCTCCTCCTGCGCCAACATTGACACCAAAGCACGGCAGCTGTGTCAATGCCCTGTCGACAAATTGGCGACATTAGCATTGGACGACCTTTTGATCGTCGGTGTGGATCGCTCCAGTGGCTTGACTTGCAGACCGGGCTGGCTGATCGTTGCCAGGCAATAATATTCAGTTTGTCGACATTGAGTGTACCCATGAGCTTGTCAACCCGGATGACCGACCGCCTGATGCAACTGCGGACAGTGCTGGCGGCAAGATCCCTCGACGGCGTGATCATCCCGCGTTTTGATCCCTACCAGGGTGAGGTCGTCGCCCCTCACGACGAACGGCTGGCCTATGTCACCGGCTTCACCGGATCGGCGGGCATTGCGCTGGTGACACAAGACCGTGCAGTCCTGTTCGTCGATGGACGCTATCAGGTGCAGGTGAAGGCCGAAGTGGACCCGAGCGCCTTTGAAATAGCCCACTTCTTTGACTTCCCCATCGATCAGTGGCTGCGACAAAACGCACCGGCCGGAAGCACCTTTGCCATCAATGCCGGGCTTGTTCCGGGTGATCTCTTCGACCGCATCGACACCGCCCTTGGCGGCGTTGGCGCAACCCTGCAGGCGATTGATGATGATCTGGTCGACGAGATCTGGACCGACCAGCCACCCCCGCCACTGGGCCCCATCACCGCATTTCCCGTGTCCGTGGCAGGCGAAGCCAGCCAGGACAAGCGCCGCCGGATTGCCAGCCAGCTTGCGGCCGCAGGCGTCGACCTTCTGGCTGAAACCCAGCCCGACAATATCGCCTGGCTGCTCAATGTCCGTGGCAGCGATGTCCCGCGCACGCCTTTGCCGCACTCGACGCTGATCCTGGATAATCAGGGACGGGTAGATTGGTTCGTTGACCGCCGCAAACTGCCCAATGCGCTGGCGGGCATCGAGGCCGATGGGTTGCAGATACATGATCCCCAAGCCTTTGCGCAGGACCTGCAACGGCGCGCAGCCGGGCGCAAGGTCATGATCGATCCCGGCTTTGCGCCGGTGGCCGTCAGGCTGGCGACGGTGCAGGGCGGTGGTACGCCTGTTGTCCAGATGAGCCCCATCACCACCGCCAAGGCCGTCAAGAATGCGGTGGAACTCGACGGCTTCCGCCAGACGCACCTGGAAGACGGCGTGGCGCTGACCGAGTTTCTGGCCTGGCTCGACGCCGAAGCGCTGCCGCGTCAGGCGGCGGGCTCACCCATCACAGAACTCGAAGCGCAGGCGGCGCTGCTGGCCTTCAGGCAGGGTGGGGCCAATTTCGTCGACGAGAGCTTCGCGCCCATATCGGCGTCCGGCCTGAACGCTGCCATGTGTCACTATTCCTCCAAGCCGTCCACCAATGCCCCCATTGGCAGGGAACTGCCTTACCTTATCGACTCCGGCGGGCAATATCCCGGCGGCACGACCGATGTGACGCGCACGGTCGCCTTCGGCACCATGGCGCCTGACATCGTCGCTGCCTACACCGCCGTCGTTCAGGGTTTCATCGCCCTGATCAGCGCCCGGTTTCCGGTCTCGGCCTGTGGGCATCATCTCGATGCTCTGGCGCGGCGTCCCTTGTGGGATCTGGGTCTCGATTACGATCATGGCACCGGCCACGGCGTTGGCCACTTCCTCTCCGTCCATGAGCATCCCCACCGTTTTGGCAAGGCGGTCAATGCCCATCGCTTCGAGCCAGGCGTGATAATGACCATTGAGCCCGGCTACTATGCCGAGGATCGGTTCGGCCTGCGGGTCGAAAACCAGGTGGAGGTCATTTCGGCGGGCACTGGTTTCCTCGCCTTTCGGTCGTTGACGATGGCGCCGATCGATTTGTCCTTTGCCAATACTGCCGCGTTCACGGCGGCCGAGATCAACTGGATCAACGACTATCACCAGCAGGTCAGGGCGCAGATTGGGCCAGCCCTGTCCGCTCGGGCGCGCAATTATCTGGATCGGCTGACGGCTCCGCTGCAGCCGCCAGCCTGACCCGCGAGCGCTACGGCGGCCGGAACGCTTTTTCGCGAAAGCGCTCATGCGGGCCCATTCGCCCGCCAATTCCATGACGGGCAAACCGTGGCATCGCGAAGGCCTCGTCCTAAGTCGCTGCGGGAACGTGCAATTCGCCGCGGCAAGAGCGTTAGCCGCCTTTGCGAAACTTTGCGAAAACATCAAAAATCTATTTCCGAGTTCATCGCTTTCTCTGGCATCCAATCTGTCGACAATGCTTCTTCAGTGTTGCTACGCTTCATCTTGTCGGGCTGAGGGGCCCAAGAGGGAAAGGAACAAACATGCGTAGACCCGTTTTGCTGGCGACCATCTCACTGCTCGCCATGTCCGTCGCTGGGCAGGCGTTCGCCGAGGATGTCAATCTTTGGGTGCGGACGTCCTCGGCTGCGGTGGTGCAGGGACTGGCCGACAAGTTCAACGCCGATCACGAGGACAAGGTCATCGTGACGCCGATCACTGCCGAGCAGATGGTCATGAAGCTCGGCGCCTCCATTGCCGCCGGCGCACCACCCGATGCCGTGGTCATGGACCTGATCTATCTGCCAACCTTTGCTGCTACCGATAGCCTTGAGGACATCACCAGCTTCATCGATGGCTTGCCCTATGCCGACAGCCTTAGCCCGTCCCACATGCGGCTGGGCACCTTCGATGGCAAGAAATACGCCGTCCCGATGCTGCCCGATGCCTCCACCATTGCCTACAATAAGGATCTGTTTGCGCAGGCCGGTCTTGATCCCGAACAGGGCCCGACATCGCTCAAGGAAATCGCCGCCGACGCTGAAAAGATTCACGCTCTCGGCGATGACACCTACGGCTTCATGTACGTTGCCGCTTCGGGCAGCTGGCAGGTCTACACCTTCACCCCGCACATCTGGGCCGCCGGTGCTGACGTTCTGTCCGAGGATGGCCGTACGGCAACCATCGATACCCCGGCCATGCGCGAGACGCTCGCGCTCTACCACCAGATGTGGGAAAATGGCTCGACCCATCCGACCACGCGTTCGGGCGTCGGCAATGATGCCGTCTCGGCCTTCGCCTCGGGCAAGGTTGGCATCCTGATGACCGGCTCCTACATCGTCAATCTCCTTACCAGCCAGTATCCCGATGTCAATTTCGGCATCGTCCCCATTCCGGGCCCGGATGGCGGCGAGTCCAGCTTTGCCGGTGGCGATGCGTTGACCCTGATGAAAGGCATCACGCCGGAAAAGAAAGAGGCGGCTCTCGCTTTCGTCGATTTCTACATGCAGCCCGAGCAGCAGATCTACATCACCGAGCAGGCCGGCATGCCGCCGCGCACCGATGTGGCAGCCGAAGCCTTTGCCAATTTCGATGAGCGCAACCTGATCGCCTATGACACCCTGGCCAAGGCTCGGACGCCCTATACCTTTGCCTCCGACGAACTGTTTGTCAGCCGGACAGGACCGTGGCTGAACATGCTCAATCGCGCCATCTTTGATGGTGACATTGACGGCGCCATCGAGACCGCGCAGCAAGAGTTCACCCGCATCCTCGAACGCACAAACCCGTAACCCCTCCCTGGGCGGGCGGGGGCGACCATTGTCTTCTGGCTCGGTCGTCCCCGCCAAAGTTCGAGAATGACAGTGACCAACCATATCGACGCCAAGAGCCCGGCTTCCGCCGCGGCTGCCAACCGAGAGCCAACCCAGTGGCTGGGCCTGGCGCTCGTCATTCCCAGTTTTGTGCTGATCGGGGTATTCTTCCTGCTGCCGCTGATCATGACGGTGTGGATGAGCTTTTATGACTGGCCCCTGCT